>JARFQH010000300.1 GCA_029287875.1 Desulfobacteraceae bacterium
ACACCGCCGTTCGCAAGGACAGCGTAGCTGCGCGCCAGCTCCATCGGCGTCAGCGCCGAAGAACCTAGGCCGAGGGTCAGGTCTTCATCAAGATGAGACTCGATCCCGAGTTTGCGCGCATAGTTTGCCGCATAGCGAACGCCGATGTCTTCGAGGATCTTGATGGTGATAACGTTGTACGACTTGGCCAGGGCAGTACGAAACAGCACAGGCCCGTAGAAGCGCTTGGAGTAATTTTTCGGCTTCCACTCCTTGATGTCGCCTGATTCGAGACGCTCCTTGTAAATCAGCGGTGTGTCGAGAATTACCGTGGCCGGCGTGTAGCCCTTGTCGAGGGCGGCAGCGTAAATCAGTGGCTTCATTGCCGAACCTGGCAGCCGTCGGGCCTGGAGAACGCGGTTGAACTGGCTGGTGCGGAAGTCGTAACCACCGACCATCACCTTGATCTGGCCATTGTGCGGATCCATGGCCAGAATTGCCCCCTGGGCTTCTGCCGCCTGCTCAAGAGAGAGTTGCCAAGGGCCCTTCTCTGGTATTTTGACAATTCGGGCCTGGACCTTTGAGCCGAGTGGCAGCCGGGTGCTGCGTGCGGTCGCGTTGCCTGTCGGCGTGCTGGTTCGTTTGACCACTTCCAGCGGACCCGCCCACTTGGCCGAATCGAACGCGATGCGCCCATCCTGGCCAGCAAAGCGCAGCTGCAGGCTTTGTTTGTCAGCACCGCTGATAATTGCTTCGACGAGATCGTCGACCTGCGGCGGCTTTTCGGCAAAGGTTTCAGCTTGCTGCTGTAGGAATTCGGCTTCCTCTTCAGCCGAGAGAACCGTCAGCGGGCCACGGTAGCCCTGGCGCTTGTCGTGATCGCGCAGGTTTACCTGCACGGCCGACTGGGCTGCCATCTGCATCTCGAGGTTCATGCTGGTGTGCACTTCGAGCCCGCCCCGGTACAGCTGCTCTTCGCCGTAGGTGTCCTCGAGATAACGACGAACCTGTTCGGTAAAATATGCGGCGTTCGTGATGTGCTGGTTGATTCGTGGCCGGATATCCAGCTCCTGTTGCATCGCCTGTTCCGCTTCATCCTGGGTAATAAAACCCTCGCGGACCATGCGGCCGAGCACGTAGACCTGGCGCTCTTTGGCTCGGTCATAGTGGCTGTACGGCGAGTAACGGCTCGGTGCCTTTGGTAGGCCGGCCAACATACTGGCTTCGGCGAGGGTCAGTTCGTCGACGTCCTTGTCGAAGTAATTTTCGGCAGCAGCCTGGACACCGTAAGCACCGTGGCCGAGAAAAATCTGGTTCAGGTAAAGGTAGAGGATTTCTTCCTTGGATAAACGTTTTTCCATGCGGTAGGCAAGGATCGCCTCCTTGAACTTGCGCTTGAATTTGCGCTCCGGGGTCAGCAGCATACTCTTGGCGACCTGCTGGGTGATGGTGCTACCACCCTGAACGATGCCGCCCGCCTTGATGTTCTTGATCGCGGCCCGCACGATCGAGGCGATATCGATCCCCTGGTGCTTGAAAAAATTGGAGTCTTCGGCAGCAACAAAGGCCTGGATCAGCTGTTTCGGTATGCGCGAGACTGGCACGACAATGCGGCGTTCCTCGTAGAGCTCGGCGATAATCGTGCCGTCATCGCTGAGGACACGGGTAATGATCGGCGGCCGGTAGTCGGCGAGCGTGTCGACCCGGGGTAGAGACTTGGCTACGTAAAGATAGGCGCCGAGCGGGACCAGAACAGCCAGCAGCAGGCCGAGCAGACCAAGACCGAGGATCACCCGGGTCAGGATGACAAGCAAGGACTTTTTGGGTTTGTTTTTCTGCTTTGGCATAAAACCTCGGTAGAGCGGAGCCTGAACAGCCGGGCCAGCTTCTTCCAGAAGAGGAACTTCTACCATAATCGTGCGCTTTTCGGCAACTCTTTTGCCAGTTTAATCGGTGCACACGCTATGCTATAGTCTACTGTCAACGGACTGAATTTTTGCTGATTGTTATTAAAATGTGAATCCCCGGATGGTTAATTCCGGGGCTAAGAAGGAGCCAGAATTGCCTGTCAAGGATTTTCGGCGCAATAAAATAGTCGCCACCGTCGGACCGTCGAGCTCCTCGCGGGAGATGCTGCTTGCACTCATGCAGGCTGGTGCTGACGTCTTTCGTCTGAACTTCTCGCACGGCCAGCACGCAGACCTTGTGGAAACGGTGGCGGCGATTCGCGAATTGTCCCGTAATCGGCGCCGCGCGGTCGCTATCCTGGGCGATCTGCAGGGGCCGAAAATCAGGACCGGCATGATGCGGGGAGGGGCGATGGCCCTGACCGCCGGGCAAACGGTCGTGGTTACCACGGCCGACGTGCTTGGTGAAAAAGATCTGATCCCGACCAGCTACCAGGAGCTTCCGCAGGATGTCAGCATCGGTGACCGGATCCTGCTTGATGACGGTCTGCTCGAGCTTCAGGTTGAACAGGTTCAGGACAACCGGGTGCATTGCCGGGTGCTGATCGGCGGCGAACTGAAAAACCGCAAGGGCATGAACCTGCCGGGTGTCAAGGTCTCCGCGCCTGCTCTTACAGAAAAGGACCTGGTCGATCTCGATTTCAGTATTGATCAAGAACTCGATTATCTCGCACTCTCTTTCGTGCGCTCGGCAGCGGATGTCATACAGCTCAAGGAACTGCTGTACCAGCGCCAGTCCGCGGTCCGGGTGATTGCCAAAATCGAAAAGCCGGAAGCCGTGGAAAATTTCTCTGAAATTCTCGAAGTGGCCGATGGCATCATGGTGGCGCGCGGTGATCTCGGCGTGGAAATCCAACCCGAAAAAGTTCCCCTGATCCAGAAGCGGATCATCCGCGAGTGCAACCTGGTCGGCAAGCCGGTCATCACGGCGACCCAGATGCTCGAAAGCATGGTGCACAGTCCGCGGCCAACCCGCGCTGAAACCTCCGATGTGGCCAACGCCATTCTCGACGGGACCGATGCGGTCATGCTCTCGGCGGAAACCGCTTCCGGCAAGTATCCCGTTGAGGCGGTCGCGATGATGGTGCGGGTTGCCGAGGACGTCGAAAGCGACCCGCAACTCCAGGAGCGGCTATTCCACCCCCTTTCCGAACAAAGCGGTTATCGCCGCCTTCCTGAAGCGATCGGTCAGGCCGCCTGCCGGGTCGCCGAAAGTGTCGGTGCGGCAGCGATCCTGGCTTTTACCCAGACCGGCAGCACTGCGGCGCTGGTCGCCAAGTACAAGCCGCCGGTCCCGGTTTTTGCCGTCACCCCATCTCATGTCGTGCGTCGGCGCATGGCCCTCTACGCCGGTGTCCGTTCAATCCGGGTTGATATCGAGGGGGACACCGAGGCGCAGATCCGCTCGGTAGAAGAGTCGGTGCTTGATGCCGGGGCTCTGCAGAAGGGCGATGTTGTGATTATCACCATGGGCAGCCCGGTCTCGGACCCGGGAACGACCAACCTGCTGAAGATCCATCGACTGGGCATCGGGCCCTTTTTTGAAGTCCATTAAAGGCAGAGGCTGGGGGTTGGGAGCTGGAGACTGAAATGCATAAAAAGGCAGTGGTCCTTTATAGCGGCGGGCTGGATTCGACGACCTGCATGGCGATAGCAAAAGCCGATGGTTTTGAGCTTTATGCGATGAGTTTCGCCTATGGCCAGCGACATTCTATCGAGCTGGAAAAGGCTCGCGAATATGCGCCCCGGACCGGTGCGGTGGATCATCGAGTGGTGGAGTTCGACCTGCGTCAATTCGG
>JARFQH010000301.1 GCA_029287875.1 Desulfobacteraceae bacterium
AGGCATGATGGCACTGGAAGCAGTCAATCCGGCCACCGGTGAAAAAATCAAGACCTATCCCGAAATGACCCTCGGCGAGGTGGAGAGCCGGATTGACCGCGCCGAGCAAGCCTTTGCGGATTGGAAGGCAAGGGCTTTTTCCGAGCGGTCGGAACTGATGAAAAAGGCGGCCGGGATGCTGCGGGACAAGGCCGGTGAATTCGCCCGACTTATGGCCCTGGAAATGGGCAAGCCGGTCCGAGACGGCCGGCCGGAGATTGAAAAATGCGCCTGGGTGTGCGATCACTATGCCGAACAGGCCGAGTCAATCCTCTCACCTGAAATCATCGCGACCGACGCCGGCAAAAGTTACGTAAATTTTCAACCCCTGGGAGTGGTCCTGGCCGTCATGCCCTGGAACTATCCCTTCTGGCAGGTGTTCCGGTTTGCCGTCCCGGCTTTGATGGCCGGCAACGCGGGGGTTTTGAAACATTCTGCCAATGTTCCCGGCTGCGCCCTGGCCATAGAAGATGTGTTTCGCCAGGCTGGCTTTCCCGAAAGCATTTTTCAAACCCTGATGATCGGCGGCGAGCGGGTCGAAAAAGTCATTGAAAATCCGCTGGTAAAGGCGGTCACTTTGACGGGAAGCAAGCCCGCCGGACAGGCTGTGGCGGCCACAGCCGGGCGGCTGTTGAAAAAATCCGTATTAGAGTTGGGCGGAAGCGATCCCTATATCGTTCTCGAGGATGCCGATCTGGAGGCAGCCGCGGCTGCGTGTGCAGCCAGCCGGCTCTTGAATTCCGGTCAAAGCTGCATTGCGGCCAAGCGTTTTGTGGTGGTCGAGGTCGTGCGGCATTCCTTCGAAGCATTGCTCGTCGATCAGATGCGGGCCAAAAAAATGGGCGACCCCATGGTGGAAAGCGTCGAGATCGGTCCGCAGGCGCGCTTCGACCTGAGGGACGACCTTCACCGGCAGGTCCGCCAAAGTATTGAAAAAGGTGCCCGCTGTCTGTTGGGAGGTAAACTGCCTGAAGGCCCGGGTGCCTTTTATCCGCCTACGGTCTTGACCGACGTGCACAAGGGAATGCCGGCCTATGACGAGGAGACCTTCGGACCCGTGGCGGCTGTTATCGGTGTCAAAGACGAAAAAGAGGCGATTCGGGTAGCCAATGACACCGTATTCGGGCTGGGGGCGGCCGTCTTCACGCGCGACATCACCCGGGGCGAACGCATTGCCGCAACTGCCCTCGACGCCGGGAGTTGCTTCGTCAATGCATTTGTCAAATCGGATCCGCGCCTGCCGTTCGGCGGAATCAAGGAGAGCGGCTACGGGCGTGAGTTGTCGCACTACGGCATCAAGGAGTTTGTCAACATCAAGACGGTCTATATATAGTGTCGTGTCATTATGGGTAAGACAATTTATGTGTAGCCAAACACTATGGACGGGTGTTCTCGCCGCGCTGCTGCTGTCAGGAGCAATCCCAGGACAGCTGGGTGCTTTCGGTGCACTCGGGCTTTAAGATTCTTGCACTAATCCGCGCAATCGATGACGGTTGATTTGTGAACCACGGACAGAAAGCATTTGCACCAGGCGGGATGGCAACCGGTATCGGCAGTCTACCGTTCGAAAATCCGGAGAAGGCACTGGCGCTGATTCTGTCCGAGCTGCCGGAAGCCCCGCATTGGCCTCAACTGCCGCGCCGCAGCAGTCGGGAACATTTCGTCTACCAGTTCCTGCAGCCCCTGGTGGCTTGCGGTGTGGTCGTTCTCCGCGGCAACCGCTGGGTATTCGACATGGCAAGAGACACCAGTGCCGAGTGTCTGACCGACTTTTACACCACCTGTTTGCCGGCCGAAGAGGGCGACCCCGAATGCCGGCGCTCTTTTCTGCCGTCGCCGGAGGCGGCCGCCGGTTTTCACGCCTTTCTTTCCCGGATGCGCTCCGAGGACCTCGACCGTGCCCGATTTCTCAAGGGCCAAATTGCCGGCCCGCTGACGGTTGCTCTCGAGCTGAAAGATGAAGAAGGCCGGCCGGCTTACTATCAGGGGGACCTGCGCGACATCATCGTGCGGACGCTGGCACTGAATGCCCGCTGCCAGGCCGCGTCTCTGTCCGGTCTCGGCCGCACCCCGATCATCTTCGTAGACGATCCAGCCATCAGCGCGTGCGGATCACGGCTCCACCTTGCCCTCAACCGGGAGACGATCCTGGAAGACCTGAATTTCATTTTTACAGCGATCCGAACGGAGGGGGCGGTCACCGGGGTTCATTCTTGTGAGGCCGTCGACTGGTCGCTGTTGATGGAATCTCAAGTCCAGATTCTCAGCCTGGACGCCTATCGCTTCGGCGCCTCGCTCATTCCGTATGCCGCACAACTGCGAGCTTTCCTTGAGCGCGGCGGCGTCGTTGCCTGGGGAATCGTGCCGACTCTGGACGATCCGTTCCGTGAATCGGGAGAGTCTCTTTTGCGGCGGCTTGACGACCTCTGGGACCAACTTTTCCCGAAAGGTCCGGACAGGGCGTCGGTGCTGCGGCAAAGCATGATCACGCCCGCTTGCGGCACCGGTCTGCTTACGGCAGACCAGGCCGAACGCATCTACCGGCTTACGGCCGAAGTCTCCCGCCGTGTCAGGCAACTTACTCCGTCATCTGAAGGCACGAAACCTTGACCCTTAGCTTTCAAGACACGAAGATATCCTCCACTTCAGCTGATTCGTCATGATGATGTCAAGATCAACACCAAAGGAGATATTTTTACGCAGCGCCAGCCGAATCTATTGTTTCGCCGATTCCCTTGATCTGTGCGCAGCGCTACTGGATGCAGGAGCCCGGGTGATTCAGCTGCGCAACAAAACCTTGGATGACGATTGTTTCCGGCGGATGGCAAGGGAGATGCTCGGACGAACTCGACGCCATGAGGACGCCGTGTTGATCATCAACGACCGGGTGGACATTGCCCTGGAAATAGGTGCCGACGGGGTTCACGTCGGCCAGCAGGACGAAGACGGCGAGCGCGTAATCCGACGCGTGCCGGCGGAGATGATTGTGGGTGTATCGGCCCGTC
>JARFQH010000398.1 GCA_029287875.1 Desulfobacteraceae bacterium
ACATTGGCGGCCACGAGTGACCGGTCATCGAAAAAAAGGACCGCGACCGTAGCGCCCATTCCACGATACTCTTTCGTTCCGTTGGCCGCATCGTGCACCACCCGGTTGGACAAAAGAATTCCAGCGAGGACCCGGTTGGCTCCGGAGGAAAGGGTCGTGTCGACAGGCCCCGTCTCTACCGGCGCCTCACCGTCGCGGCAGCGTTTGATATGGCCGCGCATCGATTCGACCACGAGTCGGCTGGCTACTTCGCCGGCCCTGTGACCGCCCATCCCGTCAGCGACAATATAAAGGCCCAGCCCATCATCGACGAGCAGAGTGTCCTCGTTGTCTTTTCGTTTTTTGCCGGTATCGGAGAGACCGGCCGATTCGATAGCAAACATTTATGGCAACGATGCATTAGGGTGAGCCGGACATGGGCCAGGGCTTCAACGGAAATCCGTGAAGGGCTGTCTCAAGATATGCATCCGGATTTGCTCGAAAAATAATTGTTTAAGTATAGTATAAATCCCAAATTGGGTCAAGACTTCCGTCTGGGCGGCAGAAATTCACGGTTTGACATCAACTGGGCCACAGAAGACACGAATTGGGTTCTGCAACGACCTCGGATATTGCACATTGTCTGCAAGGGGGTTATAAAGGCAGAGGTATGGTAACCTTATTGTTTCTTTTACCTAAATGGATTGATTCATTTCCCCTACTGTCGAGGATCTTATGCAGCGAATCGGGGTTTTGAAAAACACGATCCAACCCTATGCTTGGGGATCTCACACCGCAATACCGGAACTGCTCAGTACCCGGCCGGATCCTGACACTCCCCAGGCCGAACTCTGGATGGGAGCCCATCCGAAGGCCCCTTCTCTAGTGGCGGTGGACGCGGAGTGGGTCTCCTTGGAGGAACTCATCGAACGGTATCCGCAGGAGATGCTCGGCCGCAAAACGGCTGTTATGTTTCACAACAAGCTGCCGTTTTTGTTCAAGGTGTTGGCGGCCGCCCAGCCGCTTTCATTGCAGGCCCATCCGAGTTTTACCCAGGCCCGGCAGGGGTTTGAAAGGGAAAATGCCCAGGGTATACCGCTGGATGACGCGAAAAGAAACTACAGGGACGCCAACCACAAGCCGGAATGCATCTGTGCCCTGACCCCATTCTGGGCGCTGCATGGTTTCCGCAAAATCCCCGAGATTCTCGCTCTCGGCAGCCGTCTCGGCCTCGCGGTTTTTGAAGACCTTCTCAAAGTTCTGCGGAACCGGCCCGATGCGCAAGGACTCAAATCGTTTTTTGAGGCCCTGATGACACTGTCTCCTGCAAAAAGGATACTTCTGACCGACCAGGCCGTAAAAACCGCCCAGACATTTGCATCTGAAGATCCGGTATATCGATGGATGGGCGAACTCGGTAAGGCGTATCCAGGAGACATCGGCATCTTTGGCCCCATTCTGCTGAATCTTATCCTGCTCCAACCCGGCCAGGCCCTGTACTTGCCGGCCGCGGAATTGCACGCATATCTGGAGGGGACGGGGATCGAATTGATGGCCAATTCCGACAATGTGCTTCGGGGCGGCCTGACCCCAAAACACGTCGATATTGCGGAATTGCTGAGAGTGCTCAATTTTGAAGAAAGGACGGCACGCGTCCTGACACCGCGAACGACAGCGGACGGAGAACGCGTCTACGAATGTCCGGCGCGTGAATTTGTTTTGTCGACCATCACCGTCGTTTCGAATACAACCTATTTTAGTCCGACGGATAGAGGCATTGAAATACTGCTGTGCACAGCCGGGGCCGGCAAGATGACCGACCAGGGGACCGGTGAAGAGGTCGCTTTACCCAAGGGTAGGGCAGTTCTGGTTCCCGCCGCTGTCAAAGGGTACATCCTGGAGGGCGAGGCAATTGTTTACAAAGCGGCTGTGCCTTAAACAAAGGAGATAAAAATGGGACATGCTGATGAAACCTCAAAGGGCACCCCTTTCGATCTGGCCGATGCCGTTGCCTACGCCGACGGTTCGGTGGTCAGCAAGACCCTTCTCAAGAAAGAAAGCGGCAATATCACGCTTTTTGCATTTGACAAGGGGCAGGGGCTCAGCGAACACACCGCCCCCTTCGATGCGGTGGTCTACATTATTGACGGACACGCGGAGGTCACCATCGGTGGCGATCCCCGGTCGGTATCATCCGGCCGGATGCTGATCATGCCGGCCAACATTCCGCACGCGCTTCACGCGACTGAGCGCTTCAAGATGCTGCTCGTTATGATTCGCAGCCAATAGCAGGGCCGATCTGGACATCGGAGATTATAGACCACGGGTTTATCCTCGCAGTGTCGGAACGGAAGGTAACGCGCCCATGAAGTTGCGCCAACCGCTCAAAGCTCTTCAGTGTTTTATTCTCTTGCTGGCCTTCTTTGCAGCGCTCAATGGCGTTCTCGATGTTCCGATTCAAAAAATCGGAATGGAGAAAGTCGCCGCAGCCAATCAGACCTACCTGAAGCAGTCCATGGAAAAGGCGGTCTCCGGGTTCCTGATTTTGTCGGGCATCAAAACCGGTCTGGCCGTCGTCGAGGGTTCGGAAGTCGGCATCGGCTTCAACCTTCAAATCGGCGATATCGTCCAGTCGGTCTACGACTACGTGGACATCGCCTGGAAAACCGCTTTGGCCGGCGGGACCGTCATCCTGATCACCCGCCTGCTGCTGCAGGCCGTGGACCTGATCGATCACTGGTTCCTGGTGTTGACATTCGGCTTCGGGTTTCTGGTTGTCCTTGCCCACTGGTTATTTCCACGTTGGGTGAGGGCGAACCGCCTCATGAAAGACGCCACCTTCTTTCTGGCCGTCTGCGCGGTGGTGTTTTACGTCGTTTTTCCGTTTTCCATTGCCGGGGCTGCATTTATCTCCCAGAAAATCACGGGGCCGTTGATAGATGAATCCCAGCGCAGCTTCGAGGGCATCAAGGAAGAATTTTCGGTGGAAACCATCAACCGGCACATTTTTAGCAGCGATTCGGCGGGGGAGGAGAGCAGTATTGCCGGCCTGATACTCAAGGGCAAGATGGCCGGGATAAAAG
>JARFQH010000401.1 GCA_029287875.1 Desulfobacteraceae bacterium
CGTGCGCCGATGTTTTCGGCCAGTAGAAATGCGCCGCAGTCGGTGCGATGGGGCGGAATGGAGCCGTGTTCGGCCGGGTGTTCGAAAAACCCATAGGGCGGGATGCCGTAGGTGATCGGTAGGTATCCGAGTTTGCAGAACATGGTTAACTGCTCCAGATTGTCGCCGTGGCCGATCTTGACCCCACCGTGTTTAGACAGCAGCACCGCCAGCATCTCCGCATTCTGCCACGACACTTTATCGCCGAGTTTGGAGAGCACGCCGGTCGGCATGCCCAGATCAACTCCTATATTGTAAACGTGCCGCGCCCGGGTTCCGCCCCCGGTCATCAGCAGGATTTTGTGTTTGTCTTTTGCCTCGATCAGCACGTCGAGGATCGGCAGCAGGGCTTTCGCGCCGCGATCCATAATGCTCTGCCCGCCGATCTTGAGCACATTGATGTCCGGGTGCATCCGGAAGTACTCTTTGGCCTCGGTCTGCTTCAAGAATTCCTTGCTGACCAGAGATTCTCCCATCATGGGCGTGTCGATATGCAGTCGGCCGGTCGCGCCATCTTCCTTAATCAGCTTCGCCATTCATCTTCTCCCGATTCAGTATTTAAGCGCACAGAAATTTGCTTGAAGAGATGCGCAAATGTAAACCGGCGAACAGAGGGTGTCAAGTGAAGGA
Organism: Desulfobacteraceae bacterium; assembly: GCA_029287875.1. Lineage (GTDB taxonomy): Bacteria > Desulfobacterota > Desulfobacteria > Desulfobacterales > SG8-13 > JARFQH01. The sequence continues at coordinate 670 of JARFQH010000401.1, forward strand.
CGCATACTTGATGCCCGTCTCTAAACGGCCCCTATAGACACGATCGGGTGCTTTCGTGCACCCGAAGTCACCCCTATTTTATTCTGGCCGTGTCTCCGAAAAACGGGTGGCATCGGCCTGACCGAATCCAACCGTTTCAGGCGGGATGATTGACTAAGGCCGGATACTGACTGACGGTCTCAGACGCTCAAGCGCTCGGACTTCAACAGGTAGGCAATAACCAGGCCGACGAGGAAACCGGCCGCAAGGTTGGCGGCCAGGGTGATACCCAGCATCATCACCGCCACGAAGAGACCCTTGCGGTCCTTCAGGTCGATGACCGTCAGCGCCAACTGACCGCCGGCGAAGATAAGCAGGACCCCTAAGATCGACATCGGCAGCAGATAGAGGACCGTCAGGATGCGATTGCCGAAGAAAATCACAAGAAGGATGAAAAAGACCCCGATCAAAAGGTTGGAGCCGGCCGTTCGGGCACCGAACCGGTGATGGGCTGCGAGTCCGCCGGCTCCATGGCAAAGGGGCATACCGCCGAAGAGAAAACCGACGAAGTTGGCGATGGCGATGCTGACACAAGCGGACCGGTAGGTTACGCGTCGCGAGGCCTCACCGAAATATTGGTTCGAAAGGTCGGCGTAGGCGATCACGGCATTGCCCATGGTCATGGGAATCTGCGGTAGGACCAGTATCAGCAGGGCGCTGGCGAAGTCGGCCGCACTCGGGAAGGGCAAGGGCAGAAACGGCGGGAGATGCAGGCCCAGCCGCAATTGCTCGAATCCCTCGCGCGTGCCCATTATCAGTCCGATGAGGACGCCTCCGCAGACCACCAGCAGGCCGGCCGGTAGTTTGCGGTTTTCCAACAGAAGCAGCGTCAGCAGTCCGCCGAGGCCGCCGATGATGATCCCGACCGGCAGGGGACCAAGGCGTTGAACCGTCAGGAAAGGTTCGGCGGCCTTGGCCATGAGCTGGAATTTCGAAGTGCCGATCATGAACTTCACACCCTCGGCCATCAGCAGGACGCCGGTGGAGAGTTGAACGCCCCGCACCACCGGCTTGGGCGTGTATTTGCCGATCAGGTCCATGGCGCCGGTGGCGCCGATAACGATGAAGATCCCTGCCAGCCAGAGGCTCGAGGCCATGATTTGGGAAGCGCTCAAGCCCATGGCGATGGCGTACGCGCCGACGACCTTCATCGGCTGGACCGGTACGGTAACCCCGAAGTAAATGCCCGCAAGAATGTAGTAAAGACCGACGGAAAAGAAAAGTCCGGCGGGATCGAGCTTGTTGATCAGAATCATCCCGATGGCAAGCGGCAGCAGGGTACCGAGATCGCCGAGGGAACCGGCCAACTCCAAGCGGTTAAAGGTGTAGCGGTGCGTCATGTCAAACTTTCAAATTGTACGGCGAGATTTTTTTCCTTACGTGGATGTCGGCCAGCGTTGCCATGGGTAGCACGATGGGGCCGAGGGCGGCGCCTTCGCTAAAGAAGCTGGCCATCGTTCCGGTCAGCAGGCTGGCACCGATCACCGGTCCTGCTCCCTTTGACATGATTTCAGGCAAAAGATCAACAAAAGACTGCGCCAGCCAGAAGGCCCCACCGGTGTACACTTTCAAATAAGTGCTTATGTTGTCTCGAACAAAAGGCGAATCAGCCGCTATTGTGTCCGCTGCGGTCATACACATGAACCAAAAATATCATAGGACCGGCCTAACACATAACAGAAAAGTAAACGCGGCCGTTCGGCATCAAGAGAGGAACAAAATGGGCAAGATCGTTCATCAATCTCACATCACGATCACGCGGGAGAACGGACCGACCCGCAAGGCCGTCATTAAAGGCTTCAACGAACCTGTCTACTACGGTGTTCACGGCGGTATCAAAGACTTTTACGGCGTATCACCGGAAGAGGAGCATGCCGCCACACTCGACCACGTGGTCGGCGCCGTGGGCGGCTGAATGATGGGTACTCTGGCCACGGTGTTGGCCAAAAAAAAGATCCGCACCTTTCAGGATCGATTCGAAGCAACCGTTGCCGGTGACATCGAAGATGTCGGCGGCGTACTGAAAATAACCCGAATCAGCGTCTCCTACCGCCTTAAGCTGCCAAAGGAACAGGCGACGGATGCCAGGGCGGCGTTGGACAACTATCTGCATCTCTGCCCGTCGGCGCAGAGCGTGATCGGCTGCATCCAAATTACTCATGAATTAAGGTTAGAAGAGATGGCTGCGTAGCCGCGGGGGACATACGGCATGGGACCGGCCAGAACCCTTCAAGCTCTGACTTCTTTTCGCGGCAATATTTTGATGTCAAGCAATGGTTTGAAGGCGACAGGTTGGCGGACCCTAACCGCGTGAAAGGGGAGGAGCTGCTCGATAGACTGGGTTTGAAACGTCGGGCGTCGTCTCCGGCACGGCGATGAGTCGGGGATCGGCGACACCGGCTGCGGTGAAGAAATGGTCGGTTTGGTACATGAGACGGTTGAGCGTATCGTCGAGAAGCTGCCGCATTGATTCCATCTCTTCCCGCGATGCTCCTCGGGGAATCCAAATAAGATTTTCGGCGTAAGCCAGAACGATTCGGGAAAAAGGCTTGGGAATGATCGTTCGGTCCCAGCTGTTGAGCCGCCAGCTTCGGTCGGCACTCCACATCAGCGTCAAAATCGGTAAGCCCGTCATTCGCGCTGCAGTGATGATACCGATCTTCGAAACATGGGCGGGTCCGCGTGGCGCATCGACCACCAGCCCTCCAATATGCCCCTTTTGGAAATAATGAACCAGTTCCTTTAGGGCCTCGAATCCCCGATAACTCGATGACCCCCTTACGACGATCCATCCGTGTCGCTCAGCCGCTTGGGCGGCCAGTTCGCCGTCTTTGCTGGAGCTGGCCATGGTGACACACTTCTGATTGCGGTAATGGTGGACCAGAAACATCACCCCCCTGTGCCAGGTGGCTACCAGTAGACCTTTACCGGGGTTCTCCTTCTGATAGGCTTCCCCGATTTCTTGGCCGAATTCCTGTACCCGGCAGGTGGAAAAGAGCAGCAGGAAAACGATACGGGTCATCCAGCCGAATAGGCAGTATAACGGGACCTGCCAGGGTTTTATTTTTTTTTTCAGTTTCATAATTCGGTAGTGCTATTTACGCTCAACAGATCGATGGCGTTCAAATGGGAACGGCCGGCTCGTTACCGGCAATGTTAGAGAGGGCCGCACCGTCCTGCCGTTCATCCCGCAACCTCCTTATACCATCAACCTGTTTCGATCAAGAAGCTCAACTTTTCTTATTCCATTTTGCCGGGGCCCTATATGTAGCGCTGGAGACCGAAGCCTTTGCGCTGCTTGATCCCCCGGTACCAAAGGCATGCCGGATACAAGACCAGCAGAACGGCAAGGGTGGCCGTCAGTGTTTCGATCAGGCCACCGCTTTGACGCATGTTCAGCAGCCAGGCGGCAACGGCCAGCAGATGGACGTGCAGGATGTAAAAAAACAGCGGGGTTTGACCAAATACCGTCAGTGGATTCCACTGATTGGCCGACCTATTCCGGTAGTATGCGAAGAGTATCGCCAGGCACAAGAACATGATTCCCAGCTCGAGGGCGGCAAATGAAAGACTCGGGGGGTATTTGCTGACGTGGAGCCACTGGAGCACGGAGGCATCGTCACGGTAAAGCAGCATGTTGCCGTAATGGTTGAGTCCGCGGACGAGAGCGAAGACCATCAGCGAAAAAATGCCGAGTCGGGTGAACAGAGTCACAGGCGCGGCCGCTCCGCCACCGGCCGGCAATCGGCCGATTCCCCAGCCCAGAACCATGTAACCCAGCCACGGCAGCAGGGGGTAGAGGACGTAGGCCACCGACCCGACGCGCCCACCGGTAACCAGAAGGGCGGCGACGATGCCCGGGTTTCGACCCTTGTCAAAACCGATCGCCAGCCCGGCCAACACTTCAGCGAATACCAGGAGGATCAGACCCACAGCGATCAATGCTCGGATACCCAGCCGGCGGAGAATAATCATGCAGCACAGGCTGCCGCCGATGGCATAGAGGATCTGAAAGACCAGCCCGTGTCCAAAGCCGACGCTCATCCAGAGCGGATCGAGCAGCATGATGAAGAGCCCGCGTTTGAGAATAAAGGTGTCGATGCGGCGATCCGTTACACCGGCCGCTTTTTGGCGCCCGACGCTCAACGACAGGGACCAGCCGGCCAGGAATATGAACGTGGGAGCACACAGGTGCGTCACCCAGCGCGCCAAAAACTGAGCGGCGGGAATGACGGAGCCCGGCTTGTAAAAACCAATCGCGTCGGTTACATACCGCCCGGCGTTGAACATACCCGAGGCGTGGTCGAAGGCCATCAGCACGATGACGATCCCCCGCATGACATCTATGGCTGCCAGCCGTTGGACCGCAATCGGTGATTTTGCTTCGGGTTTTAAAAGGGGGCTCATTTTTACAATTCCGTTAAATACTTCGTGAAGAATATAGACAAAGCGTCCGGCAAATCGTGTTTCGATCAGGATGGGACCCTGAGGCAGGCTTGTCAAGACCCCGAGGCGATAAGTGACGGCGGCTTCAAATTGTAAGGATAGCGGGGGCGGCGTAAACAGGCACGGGAGCCCTTCCCGGGTCGCTGAAAACCTTGACACGGGTATTATATTTTGAATCATCATCAACCGAAACGGCAGTAGAAAGGAGGCTTCCATGTCACAGTTGATCGCTGTCAGAAACGCCAATGGAATCGTGGTGGCTGCAGACAGCAAAGCCCTTGATTCCGATACTTCAGGCAACATAACGGAATACAGCATAAACCGGCTGATAAAACTGAGCGACCGTACCGCGATTCTGGCGGGAGGTGCCGTGGCGGGAGAGAACATGTGCCGGGCTCTGAAAGAATTCATCGCCGAAGAGCGCCTGCGCGACGTCGAAGCGGTTTACACCGCCGCACTGCCCTTCCTGGCTTCGGAATATCAGCAGTTCATGCGCAAATCATGCGAAGTTTTACCGTTCGATCCGATCCATCACATCCATTTTATCCTGGCAGGTTACTCGGGGAAAAATAAACGGAATCCTTTTCAGCTTTACCTTCTCTGGACCAAGAAAAAACTGCCTCAACTCGATGGTGACGAAATCAGTGCTGCTTTCAGCGTACCGCGGCTGATCCGCTTAGAGCACAGTCTGAACCAAATGGCCCATAGCGATGCATCCCTCGAAAAGGTCTATACCGAGGTTCGCTTAGGGATGGAGAGACAGGCTGAAATCCAGGAAGATGTGGCCGGGCCGATGGCTTATGCCGTGATTACCCGGGATGGCTTTCAGCGAAAAGAATGAGGCATACTCCTGTATGCCGCACAAGCGATTCCAGACCTGTCACGGCCAAGGCGTGATTGACGCCGCGATTGCTGAAAAGGACCATTTATGGACCGAAACTAAGGGCCACGGTAAGAAATAATTCCACAAGATGGCGCCGGATTTGGGTTCGTCTACAAGGCACATCCAGCGGCGCATATCGAGATACGTGTCGGTGGATGTAACGCAGTAGACGATCCAAAAGACAAGCAAGATGAGGAATTATTTCTTGCTGGGGCCCTAATTACGGGATCGGACAAGCATCACCGAGCACGGCGCCTTGTGGGCCACCCGTTTGGCCACGCTGCCGAAGATGACCAAGCCCATGCCCGACAGGCCGTAAGCTCCCATCACCACCACGTCGATGGGGTTCTCGTCGAGAAACTTGATGATTTCGCTCGAGACATGACCGTCCAGCACGACCAGGCGATAGTCCGCCCGACCGTTCATACGGCTGCCGTATTTCTGGGCCATCAAAGCCTCGATTTGCTGCACCATCGATTCCCGGGGTTCTTCCGGCATGATCCAGCCGGTGTCGGCCAGCGTTGGGTTGATGGGCGGCGGCAGGACGTGGATAACGGTCAGGTCGGCCGTATACTTTTCGGCCATTTCGAGTGCGGCGGTAAAAGCAGCCTCAGCGTTCTCGGAAAAATCGGAGCAGCAGACAATTCTTTTAATCGGCATAGGTCCTCTCCTTTGTTGCGGTTTGGTGGTCATCGTCATGATCGACAGGCCGATGAAGACGGTTGTGAGATCATAATCGATACCCCGCTCGGGTGATAAAATCAATACATAAGCAACGGATATGCCAGACGGAAAAATCTTGCGGGCGGGGGACGGTGTCCTGGAAACCGTAACGGTATATCGATCAGTCGCGACGATTCCGACACCGGCCGGTCGGTTCTCAACGGCCGCGGTGTTCGAAGTCGCCGGCTTGCTCAAAAGGGAACTTTATAGACTGAACACATCAAACTTTTGGCATGGAGCTTGCTGCTTCTATGCCATCGGGATGGAGAAATTGACAGTTTGCGTGCTGGTCCATAGTTTTATTTAGGGATTCAGAACAAAGTGCGCGGAAGTGCCCATTCGATGTCGAAAAGGCAGGTGGTCACGAAGATATCGATACCCAAAGAAGCGGTCGAACGGATCATGGCCGATTACGGCTGCACGGAAGGTGATGCCGGTTTCGGAAACACTCAAAAAACTCTTTTTCGGCGCATCGGCCCTGAACTACATGGGGGTCAAAGAACCCTTCAGGATCAAACGTGAGATGGTGGAAGACGAGAAGTACTTCGATAAGCTTTTCGCCGGCGGGTACGAAGAGCAGGCCCGGAAGATCCGGGGCGGATGATCCGGCCGCAGAGGACAAAAGGACCTATTGGTGGGTGGGGCACCGACCCCCCTGCCGGACGATTTAGGAAACCAATGACCTTTCAGCAGAACGATATATTCAAGGCCATGGCGGATCCGGATTTCTATCCGCATCCGGTGAAAGAGGTGCGGCAGCGGGAAACCCATATTTCAAGGGTTTTTTTGACCGGGGAATTTGTCTACAAGGTCAAAAAAGAGGTCAACCTGGGGTTTGTCGATTACAGCAGCCTCGAGAAGCGCCGTTACTTCTGTCGACAGGAAACCAACCTGAACCGGCGTCTCTCCGGCGGGGTCTATCTGGGGGTCGTGCCGATCACACGCGATCACGACCGATTTGCGCTGGAAGGCACCGGTGTGCCGGTCGAGTATGCCGTGAAGATGCGGCAGCTGCCGGCGGCGGCCATGATGGTGCGGCAGCTGCAGGCCCGCAAGATCGGAAGCGCTGAAATCGAAGCCCTCGCCCGGCGGTTGGTTGATTTTTACGCTGCAACGGCCGGCAGTCCGGAGATCGATGGTTACGGTTCGCTGGAAACGGTCCGACGCAACTGTGAAGAGAACTTTTCCCATGTCGAAGGCTTCTTGGGAAATGCCCTTGAAGAGAGGCCGTTTCAAATCGTGCGGGCAGCCACCCGGTCTTGTCTGCAACGAAAAAAATGGTTGTTCGAAAAGCGTGTCGCAACCGGCCGGATTAGAGACTGCCATGGCGATCTGCGTTCCGGCCACATTTATTTCGACAACGGAATTCAGATAGTCGACTGCATCGAGTTCAACGACCGCTTCCGATACGGCGACATTGTTTCCGACCTGGCTTTTCTGGCGATGGACCTTGACTTCGAGGGATTTCCGGAAGCGGCCCGGGAGTTGGTCGATGCGGTTGTGAGCGGCGCCGGCGATCCGGATGCCTTCGCTCTGCTTGATTTTTACAAATGTTACCGGGCCATGGTGCGGACGAAGGTGGCGTGCCTGCGCCTGTCCGAATTGGGGCCGGGCGAATACGCCTTCCACAAAACCCGCCGCGAGGCGGGGCAGTACCTGGCGCTCGCCTACCGCTATGCGCTGCAGTTCACAAGGCCCCTGATCTGGGTGCTCTGCGGTCTGCCGGCATCCGGTAAAAGCACCATCGCCGACGCTTTGGGAAAGACTCTCGGCCTTGAGATTCTGCGATCGGACGCTATCCGCAAACAGCTGTTCGACCTTCCGGTCGAAACGGCGGTGATTCAACCCTTCGAGGAGGGCATCTACTGCCGGGAGGTGTCCTCCCTGACCTACGGAAGGCTCCTGCTTCATGCCCAGGAACGAATTGCGGCCGGCCGGTCGGTTATCCTGGACGCTACATACGGGAGCAGCCGACAGCGGCAAGAGGTTCTGCGGCTGGCCAAGGATTCGGATGTCAATGTCCTCTTTATCGAGTGTATCGCCAGGCCGGATATCCTGATCGAGCGGTTGCGGCGGCGCGAAAACGGTCCCTCGGTGTCCGATGCCCGGGTACAGCACTTCCGACAGCTGCAGGAGCGATTCGAGCCGCTGGAAGATATCCGGGAGGAGTTGCACCTCCGGGTCGACACCGAAGAGCCCCTTCAGCAGAATCTGAACCGGATCCTCAGCCACGACAATTTTTCGCCCTCTAAGGCGACTACCGTTTGATCGGATCACCGATCCCTTCCAAAAAATCAGTGGTTTCGCTGCTGAAATTGGTGTAACTTTTCCAGCCGTGTCCCGTTACATCTAAAAAAAGGTCGAGTCTCTTTCAAGGTGGAAAAGTTCAAATCTTTTTACAAGAAACACAAGGATAGGCTCTTTTCGTATTTACTCAAAATTACGGGCGATTATTATTTGGCGGCCGATATCATGCAGGAAAGCTTTACGCGTTATCTCGAAAAGTACGGAAAAGAAGGCAGTGCCGCGCTGCTTTACACCATCGCGCGCAACGCGGTGATCGACAGCTTTCGCAAACAGGACCGCGGGACGCGATCCCTGGAAGAGCGTGACCATATCGGCCACGATCAAGAGGAACACTACCTCGTGCGAGACGAATGCCGTCGCGTGCTTTCGGCTCTGCAGAAACTCGAACGGGATGAAAGAGATGTCTTGACGCTGGTCGTCAGCAGCGGGTTGTCCTACCGTGAAATTGCCGGAGTGACCGGGCTGAGTGAGGCCAACGTAAAAGTAAGAGTCCATCGGGCTCGTCTGAAACTCAAAAAAATTTTTGCGGAAAGGCAAATATGAAGAACGAACTGATCAGCTTGTTCATCGACGATGAACTCGACCTGGACGACAAACTGTCTTTTGTCGAGACGGTGCACGCCGAGGCTGTTTTCAAAAACGAAGCGATCGAGCTGCTGAACCAGGAAAAAATGCTTCGCGCTGACGGGGTCGAACGAGTACCGGAAGTGCGTTTCAAGGAGCAACGCGTCTGGCGTTTTCCGCGTCTGCGCCCGATTTACCCCTTGGCAGTGGCCCTGGCCATGTTGTTGCTATTCCTGGTCACTTCAACGCCGCAACAGGAAAACACCAAAGTGCCCTATCGTTTCGTTATTTATCAACCGGATGCGACCCGGGTCGAAATTGCCGGCAGTTTTTCGGGGTGGAAATCGATACCGCTGAAAAAAGTCGGCACGGAAGGTTACTGGGAAACCGTCCAGGAGGTGCCGCCCGGTGAGTACCGGCTGTGTTACATCATCGAAGGCGATAAGCGCATCCCCGACCCGACGATCGTGGCCCGCGAAAGGGACGATTTCGGCGGCGAAAACTCGATTTTAGAGGTGATAAACAAGTCGTGAAATATCATCCGCTCCTATTGAGCGCACTCGCCGTTCTGCTGTCAGCGTGCAGCGCGCATCATTACATCGTTCAATCGGATCAGGGGACGCATCTATACCTCGAGGTTCCAAGGGCCCGCACCGTTATATTCGCCTCCTCGTCGGATGCCTATGCATCACGCGCGGCCAGTAGAATCAGTGAAACGACCTGGGAGATAACGGTACCCGGGCGGACCGAGTTCAAATATTTTTATATCGTGGATGGGAAAGTATACCTTCCTGAATGCCGGTTTCATGAGAATGACGATTTCGGCTCTAAAAACTGTATTTACAGGCCAGACGGGTAACGTGCGCAGAACGGGAATCACGGCCGGCCGATTCGCGGGTCGTGATGATCGGTGTAAGCGAGATACAAAACCGGCCGGCGAGATAATTCTATGCACGGGAGTTCAAGGGGTTATTGAGCCGAAAACGGCAAGCAACATAAACTCGGCAACACATAGACCACTGCAGATGGGCAATATGAAAAAAATATTCTTTCTTGCGATTCTGGTCGTGATTCAGACGTCGATCGCTTTAGCGGATGAGGTCGAGCAGGGCCTTATGAGCAGTGCGTCGGATCAAATCAAGGCCAGCGCCCGGCAGGTGATCCGGGCCGGCGCCGACAGCAGCAGCGTTATCGACGTGACTTACGTGATGCTGCAGAATAATTTCAAGAGCGAGCAAATTCTGCGGGCGCATGAGATAATCACAAAAATGCACCGCGAAGGGCTCCCCCTGCAACCGATCGTGAACAAACTTTTCGAGGGTATTGCCAAACAGGTTCCGCCGGCCAACATTTTAAACGCGATGGATGCGGTTCGGTCCCGATATGATTTCTCATTTTCAAGAGCCGGCCTGCTGACCACCCAGAAGGATCAAAAAGATCAACTCGGACTGGCGCTGGCAGCAGGACTCGCCGCCGGTTTGTCTTTTGAGGATGCTGACGGTATCGTACAGGCGGTCCGGCAGCGCGCCGGGTCGACGAATTCCGATCAGGCCAGCGCTCTTGCCCTGGAGTCATTCGAAACCGCGCGGGATGCTGCCCGACTCGGGGTTTCTTCGAATGCGGTTGCAGGCCTTGTGAACCAGGCCTTGAGCAAAGGGCTCAGCCTCGCTGAAATGCAGGCCATGCACCAATCCTTCTCGTCTCAGTCTCAACATGCCGTTCCCGAAAATCTCGCAAGGAGCTATGCGGCGGCCATCCAGCAGGGAATAAGCTTCCAGGGACAGGGGGCGGTCCCTGGCGGTATGCACGGCATGCCGGGTGCGTCATCAGGACATGGCGGAGGCGGTTCATCGGGAAACAGCGGTGGGTCTGGAGGCTCCGGAGGCGGCGGTACTGGCGGTGGCTCCGGTGGTGGCGCCGGCGGAGGTGGATCCGGAGGTGATGGTGGTGCCGGCGGTGGCTCCGGTGGCGGTGGTCCCGGAGGGGGTGGTGGTGCCGGAGGCGGCGGCGGTGCCGGTGGAAATCGATAAGGCCTAATCAAATCAAGATTTAACACGAAAATAGAATGTAATACGGAAAAAAGGTGGGCACCTCCGCCCGGATAAACGGTTTCGAAAGACGGCTGAAACTCGCCGCCAACGGGCTTTAAGCCCGGACCAGTCCCGTTTTCAAATAATGAGTTCGGATGCAGCTTGAATATCATGCCTTACAAGCGGTATTGGATATGCGTCCGTTCTGCCCAAGGTGCGCCGAAAAGTTTTTTGTCAAAAACCGCATCCGGCAACTTTCATTCCCTTTTATCCTTTTTTCCTGAAAATCCAAAAGAGCTGTAACCTTCCTCCCGGTGATCCGTTTTACATTTAAAAAGAAAGGAGGATATCGTTATGAAGAACACTTTTAAGCTATTGTTTCCATTTTTGGCGCTCCTCGTTTTGGTAATTCCGGCCTGGAGCCTGACGGCCACTGAGGTAAACCCAACGGATACGGCGACCTTCGCTTCACTGCTTAAGAATGTCTCAGATCAGCCTGCTTTTAGGCCGATCCTTATCGCCAGGGGAGGCGGCGGGGGCGGAGGTGCAGGCGGAGGTGGCGGTGGAGCAGGTGGCGGCGCCGGAGGAGGTGGTGGTGCCGGAGGCGGAGGAGCCGGTGGTGACGGAGGGGGTGCTGGCGGTAATGGCGGTGCCGGAGGCAATGGTGGAGCTGGCGGCAATGGTGGTGCCGGAGGCAATGGTTGCGGTGGAAACGGCGGTGGTGGTGGTGGTATCGGCTTGGGTCCCGATTCCGGTCCCGGTCCGAGTGCAGGCCCCGGCCCAAGTGCAGGCCCCGGCCCAAGTGCGGGTTTTGGGCCAAGTGCAGGTTTTGGTCCGGCACCCGGTGCAAGTCAGGGCCACAGTCATGGCCCTGGTGACGGCACGGGCAATACCGGGTCCGGTCCGGCCGATGGAACCGGATACGGAAGTCCTGCAACCAAATAGAATTTTATAAAAATGAGTGCAAAAAGGGGGCGCAGGCCCCCTTTTTGGTTTCGGATCACTGTATTTCGTTAGATACGTTTAATTGATTTCGTTGATGGGCAAGGGCCTGCCATATAAAATGCCCTGAGCGAAATTAAAACCAAGCTGTTGGCATGTTTCAGCCTCATTAGAGCATTCAATTCCTTCTGCGACAGTGTCAACGCCAAGGTTCTGTGCTGCTTTGACAAAGGTTGAAACCATCTGATGCAATCGCTTCGGGGCGAGGTGAATTTGACGGATTAAGGATTTGTCGAACTTAAGAAAATCCGGAGGGGCCTTTGCAAGCTCCACCAGGCGAGTTTGGCCAACGCCGAAGTCATCGAAGGCAAGATCTATATTTAGCTTTCCCAAACCATTGCGGAGCCGCGACATCTCATTCGTGTCCGTGGTCGCCTTTTCATTTATTTCGAGTACAATTTTGTTCAAGGGGGCCATATCATGAATCCTCTCCAGTGATTCCAGGAGAACATCCATCTGGTGAATTTCTAATGGGGTAGAATTGACGAACAAAATAGGTGAACCCGGCAGGTTTCTCCCAATGTCCACTCCTACTTCACGGAAAAGGGCGCTAAGGTCAGAGGCACACCCTATCCACTGTGCCATATCGAGAAGTTCAGACGGGTTTGACGGCAGGTCTTCATCAGCAATTCGGCCAAGAATCTCGTATCCCACTATCGTCATATCTGAGAACCTTAAGACCGGTTGAAAATGAGCGAACACGTTTCGCTCTCGAAGCAACGCCCGCAATTTGGGCTCAAGAGAGGCCAAGCAGTTGAGGTCTTCAGAAATATCCATGGAATAGGTTTCTTCCGCCATGGCGGTGGTATTAGAATTGACGCTTTTTAAGCAAAATTTGAATTTCCCAATGGAAATGGTGTCGCCCGGTTCGAGCAATTCTGCCTGCTTGATCGCCTTTTGATTCACGAAAGTGCCGTTGGTGCTCTCAAAGTCGCGAATCCAAAGATGATCACCGCTCTTACGAATCTCGGAATGACGTCTGGAAATCCGCTTGTCGGTTAACTTAAGGTTGCAGTCCTCATCGCGGCCGATAATAAAAGGGAATGGCTCGATGGCAACCATCCATTCCCTGTTTTCATCCGCCACGGCCTCTAAGTACCACATTGTATCTGACCTTCTGAATTATTGATTCCTGCTTTCACGCACACCTCTTGATATTTCCTGCGCCAATTCAATCAATGGGGTATAAAGTTAAGGAAGTCAGAATTTTATAACCTTGAATTTTGGTCCTTGTGATATGTTTGTTATTTGCCATTTTGAATTTTTCGCCGAAACTTAACAGTTTCCTCTTCGATCAAACTGGAGGCGGTGGTCAAAGGCAGTGCTGAACCTGCAACCGACCAGTTTAGGTGAAAATTATATCATATCTACCTGAAAAATCCATCAATTCGGTATTTCTGCCGTATTTTCCACCATTTCATCTGTTTCCAATCAATAAATAAGGGTCGAATATCCGCCTCCGAGGAATCCCGCGTGGCCCACGACAGGGGTCACTCATTTTGCGTGGCTATAAATATAATCTGTGTGTGGCTTTTGATTCTTACTCGGAAAGAGCGCGATCACTTTCTGGGGGAAGAGGGTGGATTACTAAGGAGGAACGACGTCACCCGACATAGAAGCAAGGGCTTCGCTCGGTTGGTCCGTGCCGCAAAGTCAGCCGGAATAGTGTTGCCATTCCGGCAGTCCTTTGCTCTTCGGCACTTTTTTTGACTTTAGCAGTTGGTGCACATTTTGGGCTTGAAATCGGAAGGCAGATGGGTCGATCCGCCGTGGGATTCTCCGACGGTGAATGTCGACATCAATTTTTTAACGCTTCCACTGCACAAAGGACAGTGCACCTGTGCGTCCCATCTCTGAACCATTTTGTCGAAACGGTAGTTACAGTTTGCGCATTTGTATTCAAACAGCGGCATAAATTACCTCCATTGTCGATTTATTTTCGCTTGACATACCACAAAGTGGTATTAACAATCTAAATATTAATTACTTTTTTTCCTTCCGCAAGCATAGTTGTGTTGTAAACGGGTGGTTGCAACTGCCTGCACTTCCTTCGGATCGTTTTCTGTTCGGCCGAACAGGGTCGAATTGCCGATCTCTACAATGCGCCCCCAATCGATATGAACCGATATCACCACAAACCGCTTTATGTTCGATGGAGGAATCACCATGGATGACGTCAATACTTATGAACAGCAGCGTGACCGCTTTTTAGAGCGTCTGCTGCGGTCCGCGCGGGGCACCTTCGAGACCTTCACCGTTTATATAGGGCACAGGCTCGGATACTACGCCACCCTGGCCGGAAATGAATGGACAACCATTGCGGAGCTGGCCGATAAAACCGGAACCCACAAACGCTATGTAAAGGAATGGCTGGAACAGCAGACGAGTGTCGGTATTCTTGAGGTGGAAGATACGCGCACCGATGAGGCCTCCCGGCGCTTCAGACTGCCGGCCGCCCATGCCGAAGTGCTGGCTGCACCGGAGAGTCTGAATTACCTGGCGCCGTTAAGTCAGATCGTTGTCGGTGCGGTGCGCCCGGTGCCCCAGGTGCTGGAGGCCTATCGCAATGGCGCCGGCGTTCCTTACGGAGACTACGGTGCGGATCTGCGGGAAGGTCAGGCCGCGATGAACAGGGCCATGTTTCTTAAGTTGATGGGCAGCGAGTGGCTGCCGTCCATTCCCGACCTGCACACCCGTTTGAGAGCCGACCCGCCTGCCCGCGTGGCCGACATCGGCTGCGGTTTGGGCTGGTCGAGCATCGGTATCGCACGCGCCTATCCTAAGATAAATGTCGACGGCTACGATCTCGACCATCCGTCGGTGGAGGCTGCCCGACACAATGCGGAAGACAGTGGTGTGGCCGACCGTGTGCGCTTCCATGTGCGGGATGCCAGCGACCCGGCGCTGAAGGGCCACTATGATTTAGTGACCGCATTCGAGTGTGTTCATGATCTGGCCGACCCGATAGGCGCGCTGCGGACGATGCTGAATCTGGCGGGTGAAACCGGCTCTGTGCTCGTCATGGACGAACGGGTCGCAGACGTCTTTGCACCGCACGGCAGCGAGGTCGAGCAGTTGCTTTACGGGTTCAGCGTGCTGCACTGCTTGCCGGCCGGTATGGCTGAACAGCCCTCTGTCGGAACGGGAACCATCATGCGGGCCGACACGCTCAAACGCTACGCGGCCGACGCGGGTTTCTGCGACGTGGAAATTCTGCCGATCGAGAATTTTTTCTTTCGGTTCTACCGCTTGAAACCCGTGTGCCCGGTTTCCTGAATCCTTGATTTCCTTGAACTTGCAGAAAATTGCACATTTCTGGATCGGAAACTTACCAGTGCCCTTAATGAAACCATGGATGGGCACTACCTAAGAAAAGGTGCCCTTTTTTTCGAAAACAGGTGTGTTATTGATGAAGACCGATCAGTATACCATTCCCCCGACATACACACCGGCTCCGACGAAGACATCCTGATTGGGGACTCTGTAAATATAGGTCAACTTTTTTGAGGGGGTGCTTTTCCCCGGTTTGGGCCACATGTATTCGACCCAGCCGTGTCCCACCGTTCGGGCAAGGTTGACGAAGTGAACGAACAGCGCCTTGTCCGTGGGGTCGGTCATGAGCAGAAGATGCGGTTGCTTTGTCAGCTCCGGTTGAATAGGATGGGCCAGCATCTTGCCGTCCATGTTCATCAGAAACACATAGGAATCCTTCCACACAAATGGTCCCTTTGGATTGCCGATCTGCTTGATGGCCTCCTCCAGTCCCTTCGAGTTGACGAGCGCGGCCGCTTCATGGCATTTTATGACACATTCCTCTTTCGTGGCCGATTCGTCGGTGGCTATCGCATTTCCTGCCAGGAGGAAACCCGTCAACACTAGAGTCAAGACGAAAAATTTTCTCATTGCCTTCTCCCCTGTTTCGATTTCTGCGGTTTTCGATGGGATCGCAAAAAGCCAGAATCACGCTCTCCCCGAAGTGACGGGGCCGGGTGACGATTTAAAGCAGTTCGCGTTTAGCAGGCTCCATGCGCGGCCATCAACCTTTATCATTTACAAGAACGAACCTGTCGGTGGATCACGGTAAATCCTTATTTGAGCCACGGCTTTCCAACTGGAAGAATATTTCGCCCGAAAACCTGAGCGTAAATCACATGGGCCATCATGTAGAGGGCGGAGGCGGCGCACAGCATCAGCTCGTATCCGGCCACCTTGGTCAAATCGGGGTATCCGAAATGCGCCAGGTCCAGAAGGATGAATCCGATGAGCAACAGGGTAAAGGTAATGGCCATGGCACCGTGAATTCTCATGGCGGGAATCCACATGATAAAGGTGTAAACAGTCCAACCGACCAGAAACCATCCCAGATCGGTCGTGCTGGAATGGTACACGTTGTGGTAGTTGAGCAGAAAAATAATGCCCAGGGCGATCCAGAAGGCCCCATAAGAAACAAAGGCACTGTAACCGAAATTGTTACCGACTTTGAATTCCTGGTATCCGGCGATCAATTGCGCCATGCCACCAAATACGAATGCCAACGAAACGATCGGACCGACACCACACCAGCCCACGTTGTGGAACTGCAGCAGCAGGGTCGTAATGCCGAATCCAGCGAGCCCGACGACGCCCGGGTTGCCACTTGGTTCTGCACTAGCCATAAAAAGTCCTCCTTTGGAAAAAAATTGAAAAAATGGTCAGCGGTTGGGTTGACAGGTCTGGAAAGATGAAAAAAAGCCATCTTACAATCCAGGAGCTTAATAACGGGATTTTACCAAATAGACAAGTATCGGTTTCAATTCATTTGCACTGACAATAGGCACCCGGACTTTACAAGTGGTACCTGGGCTTGGTAAAAAAGATCTACCGAATGTCTCTCCCCTAAATGTCCTTTCGGCAAATGGCAGAAATTCACATATGGTGATACGAAAATCCGTCTTCTTGTTCAGTATTATTTGGCTCTCTACCGGGTTGACTTCGTCCGCTTTGTCGGAGGAAACTCCGGACAAAAATGGTATTTCCAATATTTTATACGGAGGCCGCATCGGTTTACTGGATCACGATGTGAACGGCTTGTGGAGCGGGTCGCGGGCCGAGGGCGGTTTCGACGTGAATGCCGAGATCGTCTTCAAGAAGCCCGGATTTATACTCTGGAGGGGCAGCATCCTGCCCAACCTCGGTGTGACGGTCAACAATCAGGGTGACACCAGCACCCTGTACGGCGGGTTTATATGGGAGTTTGTGTCCAAAGCCGGCGTCTTTTTTAACACAGGCCTCGGCCTGGCCGTTCACAACGGTGAACTCGAAACCAATGACGACCAAAATAAAGCGCTCGGGTCGCGGGTACTGTTCAGAGTTCCGCTTGAAATCGGCGCAACGTTCGGCACACGCCACCGAATCTCGATTCTATTCGCCCATATATCGAATGCCTATCTGGCCGATCCTAATGAAGGGCTCGATGTCTTGGGGGTGCGGTATGGATTTCAATTTTGATAAAACGACTTCGGGTTCTTTCGGTATCTGATAGCGGATCGGAAAAGTTGCGATAGAGTGGTCAATGGAGGACGCATGCCAACATCCCTGACACGGATTCTTCACACTGTTCTGCTGTCGGTCCTGATTCTCATACCGTTGCCGGCGCTTTCCGAAACGGTCGCCATTCCTATATTCCTCACATACCCGCAACTTCGGTTTCTCGCCGTACGAGAGATGTTCAAAGGACAGGACAACACGGCCCGATATGGGCTGGATGACACCGGTTGCGCCTTTGTAACTTACTCGGAACCGCATCTCTCCGCCGAAGGCCGATTGCTGCGAGTGGAGGTTGCCACCCTTGCGACCATCGGCGTCAACACCAACGACGGCTGCGCCACCATTGGACATTGGACGGGACGAACCGTTGCCAAAGGCAAGCCGGCATTGGTTGACGGTCAGCCGTTGTCGGCGGAGTTCAGGTTGCAGACGGCCGAGCTCTACGACCAACAGGGCCATCGGCTGTCCGGCACTCCCGTGCTGCAGGCATCCGAAGAGCGCTTGCATCAGGCGTTGAGCAAACTCAGGATTGATCTGAGTCCCGAGGTCGATCGGTTGAAAGAATGGCTGCCCTCCGTGCTACCGCGTTATTCGGCCGACCGGTTATCCTTTATGCTCGACAGTCTGCGTATCGGTCACATTTCGGTGCGGCCCGACGGGCTGGACGTGCGCCTGACCATCGATGTCGATAAGAATCCTGAAGCAGGACCGGAACCGGTGCTGAATGCCGTTGAAATGGAGCAACTGGAGCAAACGGTCCGGACCTGGGATGCTTTTCTGACCTTCGTCGTCAAACAGGCGGCAATTGCGACCCACTCGGACGCACTTCGTTCCGTCCTGTTGGAAATACTGCTGGATGCGCGTTACGAGATGAAGGCCGTTCTCGTTGCGGACGCCGACAGCGGCACCGACCCGGTGAAGAAACTGTTTGTCCGCAGCTGGGAACGGCTGGAACCGGTGATGCGCGAGATCAGTGTTCAAGCGCCTGAGCTGAATCCGGTGCCTTTTTTATCGTTCATGACAGCGGCCGACGCCCTCATGGCATTGGATCGGCTCGGACCCGCGGCCGGTTTGGACATATCCGCTGACGGTCTGAGACGTCTGGCCCGATTGCTGAACGACAATCCGAGCCTGGATCCGCTCCAATTTCTGGACGAAACCGATCCGGAACTTCAAAATCTTTTCGATTTGGGAATTCCCGAAGAAATCGGTCCGCAGAAAAAATCTCAGGGTTTCAATCTGCAGTTGATCCCGTCGGCCTTTGCGGCAACTTCGAGAGATCGACTGAATCGCTGGGTACCGACCGCAGACGAGCTGGGGCCTTATATGCGTGAGATTCGCCTTCTTTTGCTGGAAGAAGCTGACGCCCGCATTCAGGCGTCGACGATCACCGGCGAGCACGCCCGCATTTTCCGGAAACTGATGCTTGCCGCCGCATGGCAGGAAAGCTGCTGGCGTCAGTACGTCGTGGTCAAAAACAAAATCGTGCCCCTTGTATCCGGGTCCGGTGACATCGGCTTGCTGCAGATCAACGAAAGGGTGTGGCGCGGCTTTTATTCCCGCAACAAGCTGCGGTGGGATATCAATTACAACGCCCGAGCCGGGGGCGAAATCCTGTTCAAGTTCATGGTCAATTACGCGTTGAAACAGCAGGAGCATAAAAAGGCCGGCGGCTTGTCCAACCTGGCCCGTGCATCATACAGCGCGTACAACGGCGGACCGTCTCAAGTGAACCGCTACCGCAGCAGGGGGGTCCCGGCCGAACAGAAAAAAGTCGACGCTGCTTTCTGGGCGAAATATCAGCAGGTCAATCGAGGCGACGAATTGGCCGTCGTGGAATGCCTGGGGGGTGAGGCTCCGGTTTCAGAGGCAGATGTGCCGCTTAACACCCGCGGAAGCGCCGCGTCCGGGTTGAAGCCTCCGGCAGCAACCGGAAAACTCGCGCGCGTTGAAAACAGCAGTTGGATCAGAAAACAAAACCCCAAACACGTTACTATTCAGTTGGCGGCGATGAGCAGGGAACAGGCGGTTAAAGACCTGGTCGAGAAACAATCCCAACCGGGCACCTATGCCTATTGTCGAATCAAACAAAAAGAAAAGGCCGTTTATGTCGCCATTTTCGGCAGTTTCTCAAACCGTAACGATGCCCAAAAAGCCGCAGCTCGTTTTGCCTCGCTGAAACCCTGGATCCGGGAATTCGACAGCATTCAGAAAGCGATGTCAAGGTAGCCGCGAGCGACCTGCCGACAGGCGCGCTGCCGCCTTCCTCGCCCCTTTCAATTGGATTGACAGCCTCTCTTTCGGTCTTATTCTCAAAGTTTTTTTGAGGATTTGGAGAACCGGTTTCGCGCACCGGGCGATTTTGCCCAAGCCTATGTCGTTGCGCACGAGATTGGACACCACGTCCAAAAACTTTTAGGGATTGCAGACAAGGTCGACACCCTGCGGAGGCGGGTCGATGAGACCCAGGGAAACCATCTTTGGGTTATGCTCGAGCTACAGGCCGATTGCCTGGCCGGCGTCTACACGAAAAGACACTCTCTCAGCCGCCGAGGGTTGCCACCATGACGGCTTTTATGGTGTGGACCCGGTTTTCGGCTTCGTCGAAGACGATCGAGGCGTCCGACTCGAAGACCTCTTCGGTGACCTCCATGGCACTCAGCCCGAATTTCTGGTGAATCTCCTCACCCACAACGGTTTCGCGGTTGTGAAACGCCGGCAGGCAGTGCATGAATTTTACTTTCGGGTTGCCGGTCATTTCCATTACCGTCCGATTGACCTGGTAGGATTGCAGCAAACCGATGCGCTCCTCCCAAACGTTTGGCGGCTCGCCCATCGACACCCACACATCGGTACAAATGAAATCACAGTCCTTAACACCGCCCGCGAGATCGCTGGTGACGGTGATTTTTGCTCCGGTCCGGCCGGCGATCTTCCTGGCTTCGGCCGTCAGTTGCCGGTCGGGTTGAAGCCTGTCGGGGGCTACGGCGCGAAAATCCATGCCCATTTTGGCGGC
>JARFQH010000129.1 GCA_029287875.1 Desulfobacteraceae bacterium
GTCGTTGTCGCGGAAGACATTCATGCAGGCCTGGCACTGTTCAATGGCAGCCGGCGCCATACGACGATCGTCACCAAGCTGGGCGACGTCATCTCCCGGCAGGGCATCATGATCGGGGGCAGCATGGACAAGCTGCCCGGCATCCTGGCCAAGAAGCAGGAGATAAAGGCCCTGGAGCAGCAGATCCACCTCTGCGAGCAGACACTCGCAGAGGCTCGCGAGCGGCAGCAGGCGTCCGAAACCGATGCCCGCAAAATCGAAACCGAACTGCAGCAGCTCTACGAACAGAAGAAGTCTGTCGACGCGGAAGCAGTCGAAGCCGAGAAAGCACTCTATCGGGCATCCGAGGAGTTAAAACACGCCGTGCGCCATCTCGAGATCATCGAACTGGAACACGAGCAGCTCCTGGGCGAGGAAAGCGACATCGACGATGAAATGACCCGATACCATGCAGCCCTGGCACAATTGACGTCAGCCATCACTGCCGCCCGCGAGGAAGTCGCCGAAAAAACACGGCAGGCCGGGGCCGTATCAGGGCAACTGGAGGCTTTCAGTCAAAAAGTCGTCGACCTTAAACTGAGCCTGACGGCGCTGAACGCCCGGCTCGACAACAGCAACAACACCCTGAGACGCCTGCAGGAGTTTCAGGAAGACGGCGCCGCCCGGCTGATAAGCCTGACCGAGGACATCACTCTAAAGAGCCGCAGAGCCGCCACTTCCAAGAACACCGTCACCGAATATGAGGCGAGTCTGGCGGGAATGTACGAAGAACTCAAACACCTTGAAGAGGCCCTCGGCGCGAATGAATCCGCCTACTCCGCCATCGATGCCCAATTAAAAGACAACGACGGCATCATTGCAGAACTTCAGAGCCAGCGGGACAAGATCCTGGAAAAAACCCGCCTGCTTGAAATCGAACAGACCCAACGGCAGGTGCACCGTGACACCGTCGTTCAAAGGCTCGAAGAACACTACCACAAGCCGTTTGCCGATTACGGCGCGGAACTCGAGGCTCTCCGGGAACAACTTGAGTCGGTCGAAGGGACCGAGATGTCGACCGGCACAGACGAAGAGGAGCTGACCCGTCTGCGGGAGAAGATCAGCCGCATCGGTGATGTCAACCTGGCGGCCATCAACGAATACGAACAGCTGAAATCACGGCACGATTTTCTCTTCGAACAACGCGAAGATCTTCAGAAGGCGATCGACGATCTGCACAAGGTCATCAAGAAGATCAATCGCATTACTCAGCAGCGGTTCATGGAAACCTTCGACCAGGTCAACCAAAAGCTCGGTGACGTTTTTCCACGGCTCTTTGAAGGCGGCAACGCCAAGCTGGTTCTCACCGAGCCGGACAACCCTCTCGAAACCGGCGTCGAATTCATGATTCACCCACCGGGCAAAAAGCTGACCCGCATGAGCCTGCTGTCCGGCGGCGAGAAAGCCCTGTCCGCCATTGCCTTCATCTTTTCACTTTTTCTGATCCGTCCGGCTTCTTTCTGTCTGATGGATGAAATCGACGCCCCGCTGGATGAAGCTAACGTCTTCCGCTTCAACAACTTGCTGCAACTGATCGGTGAAAAATCTCAAATCGTGATGGTCACCCACAACAAAAAGAGCATGGAGTTCGCCGACATGCTCTTCGGCATCACCATGGAGGCCAAAGGCGTTTCCAAAGTAGTGTCGGTGAATCTAGACCACTGAGAAAAAAAAGGCTTTGGCATTGAGCTGGTTCCGGAAGAACAAACCGTCGCAAGAAGACACGCCCGCTGCATCAGGCGATGTGCCCGGCAAATCGGAGGGCGGACCGGTGCCGGACGACACCCCCGCCCCCGAAGCGATGTCATCCGGGGTGCGGCACGATTTCGCCGATTCAGCGTCAAGCGCAGCGGCCCCCGTCCAAACGCCGGCAACAGAGAGGACCAAGCCAGGCGAAGATACCGGGGGCCTCTTCAAAAGACTGCGCCGCGGCCTTGCCAAAACACGCAAGCTGCTGACCACCGATCTCGACGACCTGTTTGCGGAGAACAAAATTGTCGACGATGACATGCTGGATGACCTCGAAGAGATCCTGATCACGGCCGACATCGGTGTTCAAACCGCCACGGGTCTGATGCAGCGCGTCTCGCGCAAAGCCTCTCGGATAGGGGATGCGGCTGCACTAAAGAAGGTTTTGCGGGAAGAGATCCTCGACCTTTTGGCGGGAAAATCGCAAGAGCGCGAAGCCGGTGGGTCCAGACCGCACGTCATCATGGTCGTTGGCGTCAACGGTGTCGGCAAGACCACGACCATCGGAAAACTGGCCGCCCGTTTCCTCAGAGAGAAAAAAAGGGTCCTGATTGCCGCAGCCGACACCTTTCGTGCGGCCGCCGTTGAGCAGCTCGCCATCTGGGCCGAAAGATCGGGAGCGGATTTCGTTCGGCAAAAGGACGGCGCGGACCCGGCAGCCGTCGCCTACGACGGCATTGAGGCGGCGTGCGCCCGCGACGCCGACGTCGTCCTGGTGGATACCGCCGGCCGGCTTCACACCAAAATCAATCTGATGGAAGAGCTCAAGAAAATAAAGCGGTCGATCGCTAAGATTATGCCGGATGCTCCCCACGAGGTGCTGCTGGTCCTCGATGCCACCACCGGTCAGAACGCGCTGTCACAGGCCAAGCTGTTCAACGAGGCCTTAGGGGTCACCGGCATTGCCCTGACAAAACTGGACGGCACCGCCAAAGGCGGTATCGTGATCAGCATCCACGACAGATTGAACATTCCGCTGCAGTATGTGGGGGTGGGAGAGACGATCGATGACCTTCAGGTTTTCGATCCACACCGGTTTGTCGACGCTCTTTTTACTTAACCGAAGAAGGTACTGATTGGTTCTGGGTTCTGGCTTCAGCGTTCTGGGTTCAGGATTCAGTACTGCCGCTGGCCGCAAGCATCCAGTTTGATCGAAGAGGAAACTTTTAAGTTTCGGTGAAAAATTCCAAATCGCAAGTAGCAAATAACAAATAAATCACAATGACCAAAATTCAAAATTACAAACCCTTTGAACCCTCGTATGAAACTACATCATTTATTACAAAAATGTAGTTTCTTTTCTGATCAAACTGGCCGTTTTATTGGCCAACGGCAGTGCTTATATGAAACTACACCAAAGTGGCATGGCTTTTTTTAAAATTAGACCACCTGGTTTGATGGCCCGGATTA
>JARFQH010000130.1 GCA_029287875.1 Desulfobacteraceae bacterium
CTGCCAGGGCTAAGTTATCGTTGGAAAAAGGGGTGGCTGATGCGGAAAGGGTGCTGGCTGAAATAAGGAGGGATGTTTGAGCACATTAAAAGATGTCATGGCGGCAATGAAAGATGTTTTGTTGTTAACCGATAAAGTTGAACGTGCAGGATCGGTACTTTCCGAAATAGCCCACGAGGTACGCGATCACGACCGGCGACTCGTTCGACTGGAAACAATAGTTGAAATTGCAAGAAACCAGCCTCAGATGACCCAGTAAAGATTTTTTTATTTATCTCGCATCGGAACTTTGATTATCTCCCCTTCGGCCAAACATTCATTTTGTTGTATAGCATTATTGGCTTACATAGCTACAGAAATGCGCCCCCGCAGACCCTTGCTGCGGCGTGCTTTTGGTTTAACGGTAACTTTCACATCTTGACCAAGTATCGTTAAAAATTCCATCAAGCGGCCCACAGATACCGAAAGGGGGCGACAGCGCATAAGCGCTGAGATTTGTGGTTGTGTAGTTCCGAGCAACTTAGCAGCTTCTGTCTGGGTTAGCCCTTGAGCTGTCAAAAGCTTATATATTTGAACTGTTAACTTAGCTTTAACGAGTTCTTGCTCTGAATTTGGGAACCATAGGTCGGCAAAAACGTTTCCGCTACTTTTTTCATATTTAATTGTCATGCTACCTATCCTTGTGCTTACTGACGAAGTGTATTTCCGCCTGTTTAAATCGGTCTTTGATCAAGTCTATTACATGTTTTGGCGTCTCGATCCTACGTTTCGCCTTTTTTTGGAACACGTGCAATACATAGACTTTTGTGGTGAAACGCACGGTATAAACAGCTCTATATGTATCCCCTCTATAATCCTCAATAATTTCAAGTATACTCGCGCCATGGAATCCTTTAAGCGGTTTTGCTTCTGGTGACTTGTCTCCCAATTGTGCAAGATAGAGCCCGTAGCCAAAGATGCGTTGAACGGCACGCGGAACAGACATCATGTCTTTTCGACTTGATCCAATCCATATCAGTTCCTTGGGCAACTGGCCGCTCTTCACTATTCAATTATATATATATTTAGATAATAGTCAACGTAGAAAATAACGAATTTCATCTGCTGTTAAAATGAATTTTTATCGCTGTTGCTGAAGTCTTTCCGCGATGGCCTGAAGGGCCAGGATGTAGCCAAGGGCGCCGAGGCCGACAATGCGGCCGGTCACGATATCGGCGATCATCGATTCTCTGCGAAACGCCTCTCTCTTGTAAGTGTTGGACAAGTGGACTTCGACGACCGGAATGTCGAGTAGCAGCAATGCGTCTCGAATAGCGATGCTGGTGTGTGTATAGGCACCGGGGTTGATGATAAGGCCTGACGCCTGTCCGACCGTCTGCTGAATTTTGTCGACGATCAGACCTTCCTGGTTGGATTGAAACGATTCCAGCGACAGGTTCAACCGCGCCGCCTCATCGGCCAGCAGCGCATCGATTTCTTTCAGTGTCTGGCGGCCGTAAACCTCTGGTTCCCTTTTACCCAGCATGTTCAGGTTGGGGCCGTGAATTACCAGGATTTGCGCATGCCCGCCGGCTTTAGCGGCCATCATGTTTCTCCAATGATCGCTTTGAATCGTGCGATCACCTGCCGGTAATCCTTTTGTCCAAAAATAGCCGAACCGGCGACGAACACATCGGCGCCGGCCGCCGCCACCGCGGCAATGTTTTTTTCTTTGATGCCACCGTCGACCTCGATCAGTGTCGACAAACCGCGATCACCGATCATGCGGCGCAGGCGGCGGATTTTCTCTATAGAGTTGCCGATAAAGGTTTGGCCGCCGAAGCCCGGATTGACGCTCATGATCAGGACATAATCGGTATATTCGAGCACCCAGTCCAAGGCCGAAAGCGGCGTCGACGGGTTCAGGACCACACCTGCCTTGGCGCCGGCTTCCTTTATCTGCTGAACGGCGCGGTTCAGGTGAGGGCAGGTTTCCACCTGCACCGAGATCCAGTCGGCACCGGCTTCGGCGAATGCCTGGATGTAGCGGTCCGGGCTTTCGATCATCAGGTGAACATCGATGGGCAAACGGGTGATTTTTCGCACGGCCGCCACGACCAGAGGGCCAAAAGTGATGTTCGGAACGAAATGACCGTCCATCACATCCGCATGAATCCAGTCGGCGCCGGCCGCTTCCACCGCGTGAACCTCTTCGCCCAGGCGGTTGAAGTCCGCCGAGAGAATCGATGGGGCAATTAATTTTGTCATTTCAACTCCTGCTATATCTTAATTTCCGATCCAGAAATGTGCAATTTCACGCAAGTTCAAGGAAATCGTTGGGATTGCGCGGAGGCGTACTTTTGTACGCCGCACAAGCGATTCCAGACCTGTCACGCCAAGGCGTGATTGACGCCGAAATTGCGGGAAAGGGCTATTTATGGACGGAAATTACCAGTTGTCATACACTTCCGTGCGCACCAGCCGATCGTCATCATAGACCAGCAGGGTGGCGGGCTGATCTCTCGGAATGATCAGCCAGATATCCTTTCCCGGACTGACGAAATCGTCAAAGAGATCACTGGTGAGCCCGTCGCGGTTCAGTTGCACCCGTATATGGCGTTTCAGAAACCCGTTGTCAATCCTGTAATGAAAAATTCCTCCGGCGGTCGTGCCGGTCTGCTTTGCCGCGGCGCCGGCCTCTTTGCGACGATTGATCACCAGATTGACTTCATCGCCCTCACTTACGCGATAGCCGGCCGGAGGATCCTGCTCCAACACGCTGTTTTTCGATTTGCCTTTTTCAATTTGTGTTTTGATCTCGCCGTGAGGCAGGTGGTATTTTTCGATCGTCAACAGGGCATCTTCGAGCTGCAATCCGCTCAGATCCGGCATTTTGTAAGCTGCCGGCCGAGGCCCTTCGCTGACCAGCAGATCGACACAGCTGCCGCGCCGAACCGTTGCACCGGATTGGGGGGATTGGGCGATGACGGTGTCCTTATCGGTGCTGATGTCGAAAACGGTTGCAAGGCTTCCGCGGCACAGATCCTGCTCTTCGAAGATAAGCCGGGCTTGCTGGAGCGAGAGCCCCGCCAGATTGGGCATCGGAATCATTTGAGGCCCCTTCGAAAAAATGATCTTAACGTCGCGGCCTTTCTTTATTTCAGACCCAGCTTTCGGTTCCTGAAAAATGATATGGTTTTTCGGCACGTCGGAGTTGTATTCGGACCCCTTGACCTTGGTGTTAAGCCCGAGTTCGGTCAGAGATTCGAGAACGTAGACCACATCTTTATCGATAAAATCCGGCACGATGACCGTGTCTTCGCTCTTGATAATAAATGAAAGGGTGAAATAGGACGTGATGCCGGCAACACCTATAAAGATGATGCAGAGCGCCGCTATTTTTATAATCCTTCCAATCATGGCATGCGCTTGAAACGGGCGGAAAAAAAACCGTCCGAGCCGTGTCGATGCGGATAGGTTTTAAGAAAACCGTCGCGGGTGAGCGGGCTGCCGACAAATCGGGGCAGATAGTCAGCGGCGTTTTCCAGCCGGTAGTCCGGGTGATTTTCCATAAATGCGTCAACGACCGCTTCGCCTTCTTCGGGTTCACTGCTGCAGACCGCATAGACCAGAACACCGCCGGGTTTGACCTGCACTGCCAGACGATCCAGAAATTCGACCTGCCGTCGACCACAGCCGCCGAGCGCAGTTTCTTCCACAGACCATTTGGCGTCCGGATTTCGACGCAACACACCGAGGCCGGAGCAGGGCGCATCGAGCAGGATGCGGTCGTACGGGCCATGATTATCAGACAAACGGCCGCTTGCCAGATCGGCGTGGCAAGGTCTGACGATCGATATCCCCAATCGCTCCATCTCGGCCGTCAACATTTTCAATTTGGCCGCATTGACGTCCAGGGCGACCACAACACCGCTATTTTGAATGCGCTGGGCAATGTGGCCGGTTTTGCCGCCCAGACCGGCGCAGGCATCCAGAATCCTTTCCCCCGGTTGCGGGTCGAGCAGGATCGTAACAAGTTGGGCGGCTTCGTCTTGGACCTGGAACCAGCCCCGCTGAAAGGCATGGAATTCCTCTATCGGTTTTTGAGGGTGGCGCAGCAGAAGGGCCTCCGGAGCCATCGATGCGGCCAGCGCGGTTCCCCCTTCGTCGGTTAGTGTCTGCAGCAGCGCCTCAGGTTGGATTTTCAGGGTATTGGCCCGCAAAGTGACCGGAGGAATTGTGTTGACGGCATCGCACAGGGCTGCCGTTTCCTCCGGACTGAATTGCTGCAGCCAGTGCCGTATGAGCCACGGGGGAAAAGACTTTGATGCTGCAAGCGCGGCAACCGGGCTTTGTTCGAGAACGGGAAATGGGACCTTATTGTAGCCCGCCGCGGCCTTGCGCAATACGGCGTTGACAAAACGGACGACCCAGTCCGGCGCCAGCGGCTTGGCCAGTTCCACGGCCGTGTTGACCGCAGCCGAAACCGGAATGCGGTCCAGAAACATCACCTGGAAAAGTGCCATTCTAAGAACGTTCAAAATATCGGGTTGAATTTTAGTCAACGGGGTGCGGGAAAAGGCCTCGATGACAAAGTCGATCCGACCGCGCCAGCGCAGGACCCCGAAGACGAGCGTCTGCAGAAGGGCTCGGTCTCTCTGACGGGCAAGGGGGTGCTTTTGCCTGAAGTCCTCCAGGGTCACATCAAGGGTTTGTCCGCGCTGGTCTATTGCTCTCAATATTTGCAGCGCCATGCGCCGCACGATTTGCGGGTCATCGGCAGAGGCGGTCGGCTGTAGAGCACCCACTGGCATATCGGAGTTGGGGGTTCAGGGCTCAGAGTTCAAGGTTCAGCGTTCAAGGAAGGGCTTCAATCCTTAATAGAATGCTGATGCCTGTTGGCACTATTGAATGTCCAATCCATAAATGTGATTTTTTTCCGCTGGGCAAGGCCGTCCCGCCTATCGTTGCGGGATTTGCGGCGAGGCGTACTTTACGCACGCCGCAGCCGGAAACCTGCTACGACCGGCAGGCCAGCGGAAAAAAGGCCCTTTATGGATGGACATTAGTCAAAGATAGCCCCGGCAGGTATAGGATGACCGCGTAAAAACTCGCTGACCGTTAAACGGTTGCCCGATTCTCCCTGAATCTCCAGGACAGATAGTAGTCCATTGCCGGTGGCCACTCTCAGTTCATCGGGGAATCCCGGAACGACTGTTCCCGGAGTGACGGCCTTCCCGGCGGCCGGCAGTGCCACGGCTTTGAATATTTTGAGACGTTTATCGTCGTAAAAAGTGAACGTGCCCGGCCAGGGGTTCATGCCGCGAATCCGGTCTGAAATGACCTTGGCCGGTTGGTGCCAGTCGATCCGCCCGTCTTCTTTTTTTAGCATCGGGGCCAGGGTCGCCTGGTCGTGCATTTGAGACGTTGGTGCCAGGCGCCGGTCTGCCATCCGATCCAGCGTTTCCTCCAACACCTTGGCCCCGAGATCGGCCAAACGGTCGTGAAGAGTGGCGGCCGTGTCATCGGGCCCGATCGGTTCCGTGGCCGTTAATAGGATGTCACCGGTGTCCATTCCCTCGTCCATCATTATGGTGGTGATGCCGGTTTCTGTTTCTCCGTTGATGATTGCCCAGTGAATCGGGGCCGATCCCCGGTAACGTGGCAAGAGAGACGCATGGACATTGATGCATCCCGCGGCTGGAATCTCCAAGACCGCTTTCGGCAGGATGCGCCCATAGGCAACCACAACCATCAGGTCCGGGTGGAGGCGTGAAAGCGTTTCGGTGAATTCAGCGGTTTTGATTTTTTCAGGCTGTATGACGGGAAGACTGAGCTTGAGGGCCGTTGTCTTGACGGGTGGTGGATATACGCGACGACCTCTTCCCTTGGGACGATCCGGTTGGGTGACAACTTGAACCACACGGTGTCGACTGCGGTGCAAGGTATCGAGACAGGGAACGGAAAAATCCGGTGTACCCATGAAAACGATGTCGAATGATCGGGTCATCGGATCATTTCTCACGCATTATTTTTTTCATGCGACGCTTGTAAAGTTCGCGTTTCAAGGCGCTGATACGGTCGATAAAAAGAGTGCCGTTCAAATGATCGATTTCGTGCTGGAGCACGATCGCCAGGAACCCGTCGGCTTCAAAACGAAGGGACTTACCGTCTCGATCCACTCCTTCGACAACGATCCGGGCGGCTCTTTTGACATCGGATCTAAAATCCGGGACGCTCAGACACCCCTCGTTTTCTGATATGATTTGCCCTTCGGTTTCGACGATCTTGGGATTGATAATGACCCCGTAGCCTCCATCGCTTTCCGTTGGTTTTTCGTCGTAGACCAGAACTTGCTTGTCGCTGCCGACCTGTATGGCGGCCAGTCCCACCCCGGGGGCTTCGTACATCGTCTCAACCATGTCGGCCACAAGCTTTTGAATCACCTCGTCGATATTATCGACCGGCTGGGTGGGCTGTTGCAGAAATTTGTTTGGATAGGTCAGTATTTCGAGTTTTGTCATGAGCTTACCTCGTTGTGTTCCTCCGATATCATTGGGGCTGCTCGTAAACCTGCCGGATGTTCACCCCGCTGACCCAGGCCGATACAAGGCCGACCAATACGACCGGCACGATTTGAACGGCATGGTTGGCCAGCGTGTAACCGGCTGCTTCGCTCTCGGAAACGCCGAAAAGGACCATGGCAAAAACCCCGCCCGCTTCCCACAGACCCCAATAACCCGGCACGGATGGCAGGGCAATCACAAAACAGATGATCACCATCACGGCTGTAATTTCGCTCAGCGTCAAGTTGATTTGCGGACATCCGATCGAAATAAGATAATACGACAGTGCCGTGAAGAACCAGACGGCGAGCGAATAAATAAAGCATATAATAATGCGTTTCGGGTCTTTGATCAATGCCATGCCGGAAGCGATGTTTTCGATAATACGGACGGCAGGGCGGCAGACTTTTTCTTTTAACCAGTCTCTGGATGACGTGGAGGCGAAAAACAGCAGTTCAGGAGCGGACAGAATAAGCCTGTTTGCCAGCTCTCTGGTTTTACCGAGAGTAACCAGAAAAAGGCCAATCACCATCAGGAAACCGATTTTCAGCATGCCGTTGAAGACGGTGACCAGGACCTCGTAATCGAGCCTGTATCCCCCGAAAGTGACATTAAAACCAGGCGCGATCCTGACGAAAGACGAAACCGCCAGAAACAGCAGTAATAAAATGATCAGGTCGAAGATCCGCTCCACCGCCACCGTGGCCAAGCCGGTCGAAACCGGCACCGCCTCTTTGCGGTTCAAAACGAGTGGGCGGGCAAACTCGCCGACCCGGCCCGGCAGAACGCAGTTGATCATGAAGCCGATCATCAGCGGGTGAAAGGCCTGCCAGAATCCAACCGGATAATTCGAGGCCAAGATGAAACGCCACCGCGCTGCCCGCAACCCAAAAGCAAAGAGGATGGCGACGACCGTGGGAATGATCCAGACAAAATTGATTGTCGTCAGGTATTCAAGAAGTTCTTTGATCGGAACGTTGCGGAAGGCGAAATAGAGGGTCGTGACGGAAACGGCCGTACCCAGAAGCAGCGAGATACCGATTTTTTTATTCATTCGCCTTGTTCAGTTCCTTTGATGTCAACTCTGCACATGCACTGTCGTTGACAGGATGGTACGGGCTTCGATCACATCTTTTTTAATCTGCTCTGAGAGCTCCGCGATTCCGGAAAATTTGAGTTCGTTTCGAATCCGCTTGATGAAATTCACCCGGATCCTTTGGCCATAGATGTTGCGGTCGAAATCGAGAATGTAAACCTCGACGGTGAACAGGTGGTCGTCGAAGGTCGGGCTGTAACCGATGTTGGCGACTCCGTCGAACTGTTGGCCTTCGCAAACGACCGTGACGGCATAGACCCCGGTTTTTGGGCACAGTTCATCCTGCAGGATAATGTTGGCCGTGGGGAATCCCAGCAGTCGACCGCCCCGGTTGCGACCGGTTGTGACG
>JARFQH010000012.1 GCA_029287875.1 Desulfobacteraceae bacterium
TCCCAGGTGGCCCGCCAGTGAGGCAGCTTCGGAGGTGATTCCTTCCATCATGTCTCCGTCACCACACATCACATATATGTTGTGGTCGACAATTTCCGCCTCCTTGCGGTTGAAAACGGCCGCCAGGTGACGCTCGGTGACCGCCATGCCCACGGCATTCGCGAATCCCTGGCCTAGCGGGCCGGTGGTCGTCTCGACGCCGGGCGTCAGCCCGAATTCAGGATGGCCGGGTGTCCTGCTGCCCATCTGGCGAAAAGATTTCATGTCATCGAGGCTCAGGCCGTAGCCGGTCAAGTAAAGCAGGCTGTAGAGGAGCATCGAGGCATGGCCGCCGGAAAGGACGAAGCGATCTCTGTCGAGCCAGTCCGGGTTTTTGGGATTGTGTTTCAGGATACGGGTGAACAGCACATAGGCGGCCGGAGCAAGCCCCATCGGAGCGCCGGGGTGTCCTGAATTGGCCTTCTGAATCGCATCTATCGCAAGCGTCCGTGCGGTATTGACACACAACGCGTCGATGTCCAACCGGCGCGTTTTCAGAGCTTCATCCATCTTTTAGAATCCCTCCTTCGGTGGCTAATGTCCGAACGGCTTTTATCATTCAACCACCGTCCAAGGCAAGCGAATTGATGGTTATTCTACAGTGCCCGCAGGTATTCCGGCTTCAGCTTTATTCTGCCGGCCAGGGCGTCATCGATCAGTTTCAGCGTGGCTTGGCGGTCCCGCGGCAGTCGGGCCCTGATCGGAAGATAGTTGGATGCATGGTTGGCGTGAAACAGACCTCGGCTCAGGTGGGTGTGCTCTATCATGGTTCGCAACTCCTGCAGCATTTCCACCGGTTCGAGCATCTCGAAACGACCGGCTTCGAAATCATGGCACAGCGGTGTGCCGGGTATCAGCATGAGACTGAGGGCACCGACGTATTCCGGATCGATGGCCGTTAAAACCCGTCCGGTTTCACGGGCATGGATTGCGGAGCGTTCACGGCCGGCGATGCCGAGCAGGACCGTGATCGAAATCTTCAAACCGGCGGTTCGTGCCTTGCGGCCCATATCGATCATCTGTGCGGCGGTGGCGCCCTTGTTGATTTTCTTAAGGGTAACGTCATCCCCGGTTTCAAGGCCCATATAGGCGATTCCAAGGCCGTGCGCCTTGAGCTCCTCCAGCTCTTCGATGCGCTTCATCTTCAGGCTTTTGGCATTGGCGTAAAGTCCCACCCGCGTCACCCAGGGCAGCTGCTTCTCGATTTCTTGCAGGATGCCGAGGAGCCGATAGTGCGGAAGGATCAAAGCATCGCCGTCACAAAGGAACACGCGGCGTTGTTGCCGGCAATACTGCGCCGCAAAGGCGATGTCGTCCATAATGACATCATCGGTTTTGATCCGGAACCGCTCTCCGCGGTAAGTTCCGCAGAAGGTACACTTGTTGCGCGAGCAACCGACAGTGACCTGTAAGAGAATGCTGTTGGCTTCGCTCGGCGGCCGGATAATATTGCCTTCGTAGTGCATCTGCGCGCCTCCTTTCAAGGCATCGTCAGGTGTGAACCGCACTCTTTCTTGACGGCGTCGTTTTTGATAAACTCATAGAAGCTTCCCGTATAGGAGCACTGGATGATCTCTCTGATCTTGCGAACAAGGTATTCGCTGGTTGCGGCCTCACCGTCGATTTTCAGGCGAAATGCCAGCAGCCGCTGTAGGTTTTTATCCGATTTGTCCTTATCCGGTACCATCCGTATGACTCTTTGGAGCATGACTCGAAATGGACCTTCCTGATCTTCCAGGCTAATGATTTTATTTGTCATGGGAATATCCTTGTGGATTTAAAACTTTCGCCTTCGTAACTTAATCGCTTTTTGACATTTTTCAACCAGCTGAGCTTTTCTATTATTTTGAATTCTTTGCCGTTCAAATGGCATGAATATGCTGTTGAGTTTGGAGGTTCTAAGTGTTAAATTGTGACAGGCCATAAATAATCCTTTTCCACAAAAACCAGTGTCGAATCCGGAGGCAGGCCCATGAGCGAAGAACGACCCGAGCCCTTTGAAGCGGAGACAGCGCCTGATGACAGCCATTGGGATCGGCGCATCCTTTGCAGCGACGGCAACTGCATCGGAGTGATCGGTCCTGACGGTCGCTGCAAGGAGTGCGGGAAGCCTTATGAAGGCGAGCTTCCGGAGGGCGAATCGCGCAATTCGGAGGCATCGGCCACTTTACCGGCGGCCGATAAACCCGAAGAAAAATCAGTGGCAAATGAGTCGGCCCCGGAACCAGCGGATGATGTCCCCGACGATTCCACCTTCGATGATAGTGATTGGGACCGGCGCGTCCTTTGCAGTGACGGTAACTGCATCGGAGTGATCGGTCCGGATGGACGCTGTACCGAGTGCGGAAAACCATACGATCCAAGCGCCCCGGAATAGAGCGCTCGGGCGTGTCAGTACAGGCCGGTTTTCATCTTCACGCTTCAGCCGGGTAAGGGAGAACGTTCATGATGTTGCTCGATATTCCCGTTCCGACCTGGCGCGATATCCTCGACATCCTTTTTCTGACCATTGTTGCCTATCAGCTTTACAACTGGTTCAGAGAAACCAGTGCCTTGCGGGTCCTCATCGGCCTGGCTGTTTTGGGGGCCGTTTATTCGGTGGCCCGGTTCTGGGGTTTGTTTTTAATCACCCTGGTTTTTCAGGTCCTGTGGCAAGTACTGCTCATCCTGCTGGTGATTCTGTTTCAGTCCGAAATCAAGCAGGTCCTGGAAAAGGTGAGTCCGCTGCGCTATTTGCAGTCACGCAGGCGCGATTTCAGCGGTGTGCTCGCCGACGAGATCGCGCAGGTGGCCTTCGATCTGGCCCATAGCAAAACCGGTTCTCTTATCGTTCTGGCCCGCGATGATAATCCGTCTGAGTACATACACTCCGGCCAGACGATAACCGCTCTTCCCGTCCCGGCGCTGATCAAAAGCATTTTCAATCACCATTCCCCCACCCATGACGGTGCGGTTCTCATCACCGGCGGACGGTTGGCGCAGATGAGTTGCATCCTGCCGTTGTCTGAAAGGCAGGATCTGCCTGCAGAATTCGGAACCCGTCATCGAGCGGCTTTCGGTATTTCCGAGTTGACGGACGCTGTTTGCCTGGTGGTTTCCGAAGAACGTTCGGAAGTGACCACTATCGTCAACGGACAATACACGGTGTGGCATGAACCAGAGCTTCTGGCAACACAGTTGAAGCAACTGCTCGGGATGCCCGAGCGAATAGGGCATCTGTCGCGGAATTTCTTCCTTTCTCTGCTGCGTCGGAATTGGAAAACCAAGCTGGCTGCGTTTGTGTTGGTTGCACTGACTTGGATGATTCTGGCCAGTCAACAAAATATCAATACATCGATTACCGCTCCGGTGCGGACAGTGAAACAGCCGGCAAACCTGGTACTGGTGGCAAGCACCCCTGAAACGGTCCGCTTGAATCTCACCGGCAACCGGATGTTCGTCGATGCCTTGAGGCAACAGGACGTCCGCGTCGAACTGGATTTGTCTTCTCTGAGCGCAGGCAAGCACATGATTCGGTTGTCACGACGTGACGTTGACCTTCCGCTGGGAATCGCCATCGACAGTGTCGTCCCCCAGGAAGTGGCGGTAACTCTCAAGGAGGCTCCGGTCAATGCTCCGCAGAAATCGAAGCGCCCGGCTATCGAAGAGACCGTACCTTGATTTCGCCGCAGGGAATGGGGAAATAAAAAAGGCAGCGCTCCCCTTTGCTTTGAGAAGTAACTGCCTTTAATTGCGGTGTCGACGCCGGTTGTCGCTTTTGTTATACGGCGTCTCTTAGTTTCTTTCCAGGCTTGAATTTGACGACGTTGCGGGCCTTGATTTTAAGCATTTCGCCTGTTTGCGGATTGCGGCCTTTACGGGCTTTGCGGCGCGATTTCTGGAAGGTACCAAAACCAACCAACGTTACCCTACCGTCTTTTTTCTTCAACGTTTTGGTGACGCCGTCCACGAATGAATCGAGCGCTTTGCCCGCCGCCACTTTGGAAATGTCGGCTTCCTTTGCCATCTTTTCGATCAGTTCTGCCTTTGTCATCTGTTTCCCCCTTTTGTTGGTTCCAGGTTTATGCCCTATAAACCCAATGTTTCAAGGAATTTACTACAATTTGAAAGCAAAGTCAACATCTAAATGCCCATAAAATAAGGTTCTACGAGAAGAAATTGGTGAAAATGCGCTTTGCTGGGCTAAATAGAGGCAATCAATTGATCAAATGTGGTCGAGACAAAACTTAATAATTACGCCTCTTCCAGTTTTTATGGTCTTTTTGGTGTGTTTTTATCCTTCTGAAAGAGCCGGCGGTTGGTTCGATTGTAGCAAGCCCATTAGGTTGCGACGGTTAGCGGGCCGTATCCCATCGCATCGGTACATACACAATGAACTCCTTCGCGGCTTTCAGCCGGCAGTACCACGAACTTGAGAAGGACAGCTATGCAGATGCCGACGACCGATGTCATCAAGCGGCGCTTGGAACCCGACGGGGCAGTCGAATATAAAAGGTCGTTCCCAGACCGGGTAGGGAGTCGACGGTGATGCGGCCGCCATGTTTCCGGACGGTCTTGTTGGCGATAAACAGTCCCAGCCCAGTGCCCTTGCTGCCCTTGGTGGTGTAGAACATGGTGAACATATTTTTAATCTGGTTCTCATTCATTCCGCTGCCGTTGTCGATGACATCAAATTGAACATCGTTGTCTTTGCGACTGACTCGGAACGTGATCTGGTAGGTTTTGTCGGATCGATCCTCGATGCAGGCCTCCATGGCGTTTTCGAGGATATTGATCAGGGTTGAACGCACCAGGTCCGGATCGATTTCGATCTCACCGAGGTCGGGTTCGAATTCGCAGAAAAAGGTGATATTGGCTCCGCGGATTCGCTGATCAACGTTGGCCGCGACGTCGGTGGCGAATTGTTCGACATTCGTCAGTTGGATCACCAGCTTTCTTTCCTTCGTATAGAAAAGGATATTCTGGACCTGTTTGCGAACGCGCTCCACCATTAGCTTGGCCACTTCCAATCCTTCTTCAATCCGGCCGGGCTGGTCGCGGTAGAAACCGGTATCGATCAGGTAGAGACCGGCATCCAGTCCGGTGAGGCAGCCTTTCAAGTCATGTGAGATGGTGCCGATCATCATTCCAAGCGATGATAGATTGTCCTTCAGTTGCCTTAGCCGCGTTACATCGGTGAATGTGATCAGTATCTGGAAGAGCTTGCCGGCCAGGGTTTTTATCGGTGCCGTGCCGGCCATCATGTTATACTGCACACCATGACGATCGGTCAGGACCAGTTCACCCTGGTGCGGCAATCCGTCTTTAATTGTCTGGGTGATGGGGTCTCTGAAGGCCGGGAATCTGCCGGGCCTGAGGACATCGAAGAAATTCTGGCCGACCGGCCGGCCGAAATCTTCCTTGAAGCGACGGTTGATGGCGGTAATGCGCAAGTGGGGGTCCACCACGACGATTTGGATCGGGACCGAATCGAAGAGCAGTTGGTAACGTTGCTGGGTTGTGCGGACTTCTTCGGCCAGCCGCTCGATCTCCTTGCTGCCGGCAAAAATTTCCAGCACGAGAACCACTTCACCGTCGTCGTTGAAAATCGGGGCTGTATGAACAACCACAGGTACCTTGGCGCCGCTTTTATAACGCACCAGGGCCCGCGTTTCCATGATATCCTCATTCCGAATGGTGCGGGCCACCGGGCAGTTTTCGCGGGTGGCCCGCTTACCGCTGTATATTTCCCAGCTGTTGCCGTGAATGCGATATCCGAGATTGCGGATGTAGGTGGGGTTGGCCGCCAGAACCATGCAGTCCGGGCTGTGGATGGATACGAAATACGGCAACTCGTTGAAGTATTTCACGCCGCCGTGAACATCGTTGGCGACTTGGCCGATGAAGGCCGACATCCGGTCGACGATTTGGCGGATGGCGAGGAACCTTTCCGTGTCCACCATCTCGGCGGCTCTTTTTGCAGACAGCGTCGACAGGTTGTCCATCGTCTGCTCGAGCCGGGCTTGAAGGGACAGGACGTTTTCGGCCCGCCGCAGGGCCATGTCCAGGGCGACCGGTTGAACCGGCCGCAGGAGAAAATCGGCAGTAGAGTTTTTTAACCCTCCTATTGCCAGATCCAGGCGCCGTTCTTTGCACAGGACGATGATCTGCACGGCCGGATTCTCGGACCTGATACTATCGATCAGTTCCTGACCACCGGGCATATCGAAGTTCACAATGGTTATGGAGGGGTGAAAGTCCCTGAAGCGGCCCATGCCTTCCAGGGCGCTTTCGGCGGAAACCGGCTCATAGTGTCCTTTCCGAACACTGGCAGTAATCGAATCCCGCTCCTGCCGATCATTGCTGACAATTAAGAGGGTTTTTTCCATCCTTGTCTCTTCCGAACTTTGATGCGGTTTGTAAAAAAACTGATTTAATATCATTATTTAACCCGTTTTTTCAATCAATATGTACACTGCTTCGTTTCGCCGGAAAACCAATGGGGCACATGGGTGACTTACTAAACGGGGGTAGAGTTGAGTTCACTGCCGACAGAATCACTGTTTCCGGCATAGAGTGAAGGGTATCAACGCCCCGTCTGAGACACCCGAATAAAATCAAGGCTCTTTGTGGAAGGTGCATTATAGAAATTTCCAATTTTAAAATCGTAACAATTAATATTATCGAATTGACATCGCCGAAAAAACCGCATATTTAGGTTCGGTCTTCTATATTCAAACACCTTAACAGGACTGCAAGTATGTATCAGTATTTCGGCTTTACCTGAGAGTTGAAGCGATCGCAAGCCGGGTGTGTTGCGCTCAGCGTCAGGCCGAAACACGGGCACGTATCTGACCGGTTCAGATTCCTCCCAAACGGTTCAGCCTGACCGACTGGATCGAGCCAGGGGCCACGGTGACGGGCATCCCGTGGTCTTCCAAAGCCTTCGGCCTCGTCTGATAAACGAGGAAGAGGTTCGATTCCCCTTGCCCCCTTCAATCACCAATTCACATTCGGATCAAAAACCCTGAACCACAGCGGCGTCGCAACCTTGGACCGAGCTTCATATATATAAAGGATATGGGTCAACGATTAATCGACTATGGATTCTGCGGCATCGGGATTACGGCATTGCCCATTACCGGTATTGAAAGCTATATTTAAAATTTCGAGAAGCGCATAACCGAGGGTTTCTATCGATGGAGTTTCTATTTGTTTGTCCGGAAGAAAATCGGTTCTTCGAAAGCGCCGATTTCAGAATCGTTGACAACCGCGGCTTTACAACCGATTCGGCCGGGAACAGAACGCTGGACGCGAAGGTGGCGCTCAACAGGCCTTGTCCATTCTGCGGTCGACTGCATGTTTTTCGGGCGATCGAGCTGCCCTGTCCCTTTGAAGGAACGACGTGAGGGCGTCCATGTCCACTCGGGCCATACAGCACCTCAAACGGAAAGATGTCTCGTTCGAGTTGGTCAAATTTGAGCATGAAGAAAAAGGGGCCGCGTTCGCGGCGCGCGCCACCGGTTTTCCACTCGATCGGACCGTCAAGACCCTGGTCGTCGACCTGGGGGGGAGGAATTACTGCCTGGCGCTGCTGCCCGGAGACCGGCAACTCGATTTGAAGCAGCTGGCTCAGGTGTTTGCAGTAAAGCGCGCGGCCATGGCCGATACCGCCACGGCCGAGCGCCTGACCGGATACCTGGTGGGCGGCATCAGCCCGTTCGGCACGAAACAGGCGCTGCCGTCCGTTATGGAAAAGCGGATCCGAGAATACGCGGAAGTGCTCATCAACGCGGGTCAGCGGGGCGTGATGTTGAAGATGGCACCGGAAGATATCGTGAAGGCGCTTGGGTGCCGGCTGGAGTCGATATCTAAGGGATAGTGTTTTGTGTTTGGTATTTGGTGTTTGGAATGAACGTACGTGTACGAGACTAAAAACATAACACTAAACACCAAACACATTCCATCAGTTGTTGCCTCTCAATAAAGGGAATAATAACCGAGCAAAGGGTGATGGATAATGAGTGAAACGAAGAAATTCCGCTTGACCCAAACCGTGAAAGGCGCCGGCTGAGCGTCCAAGCTGCCGCCAGGGGACCTGGCCAGAGCACTTTGCGGGCTTGACATCCCGACCGACCCCAACGTGATTGTCGGACTGGAACGGGCGGACGATGCCGGGGTCTATAAAATTTCCGGGGACCTCGCATTGATCCAGACCGTCGATTTTTTCACGCCGATCGTGGACGATCCTTACTGGTTTGGCCAGATTGCTGCAGCCAATGCGCTGAGCGACATCTACGCCATGGGAGGAGAGCCGAAAACCGCCATGAACCTGGTTGGTTTTCCACTCAAGCAGATGGACCTCTCCATCCTGCGGCGGATACTCGCGGGTGGCCTCGATAAAATGAAAGAGGCCGGCGTCGCGCTGGTCGGCGGCCACAGCATCGAAGACGGCGAGCTCAAATACGGCCTATCGGTGACCGGATTCGTCCATCCGAAGAAGGTCCTGACCAAGCGCGGCATGAAACTGGGTGACCGGCTCGTTCTGACCAAACCGCTGGGTACCGGTGTGATCAACACGGCCATAAAGGCCGGTCTGGCATCGACAGACGTGATCGACAAAGTGATCAGACTGATGGCCACTCTGAACCGGGACGCTGCAACTGTAATGGCACGTTTTCCGATACACGCCTGCACCGATGTGACCGGATTCGGTCTGCTGGGGCACTTGGCGGAAATGGTCGTCGGGACCGGGTACGGGGTTGTTTTACGAGTGGCGGATATTCCCATTCTGCCCGAAGCGATCGAATACGCCGGGTACGGACTGCTGCCGGCCGGCGCGTTCAAGAACAGGGAATTCCGGGGGGCTTTGGTAGAGTTCTCAACCGGCATTGACCCCCTGATCCCGGATCTTCTCTTCGACCCCCAGACCTCAGGGGGGCTGCTGATTTGTATCGGTGAAGAAAATGCAGACCGATTGCTCGACGGCCTGGTGAAAAAAAATGCGACGGAATCGAAGATCATTGGAGAGGTCGTCGCTGAGCCAAAGGAAAAGATCGTTTTAAAATAGTGAGGAAGGATATATGAAAGAAATCGATGCCCGCGGTCTGTCTTGCCCCGCGCCGGTGTTGCAAACCAAGGCCGTGGTGGAGCAGGAAAAGGCGGACGCGGTCAGGGTCGTTGTTGACACCGCCGCATCCCAGCAGAATGTCAAACGGTTTCTCGAGTCACAGGGATTTGAAACCGCTCTGGAAAAACAGGGCGGCGATTATGTCGTCGTCGGGAAGTGCACCGCTGCGCGGCAAAAAAAAGAAACCCCGAAGCCTCAGTCTGAGGGCAACATCGAACTGAAGAAGATTATGGTCATGTGTGCCACGGACCGGATCGGTTTTGGAGACGAAGAGCTGGGGCTCAAGCTCATGGTCAACTTTATCAGAACCCTCAAAGAAATGGGTCCTGAGTTGTGGCGGCTGGTATTTGTCAACAACGGCGTCAAACTTACCATTGACGGTTCCGAGGTGCTGGCCGATCTGGAAGAATTCGAGGAAACCGGTCTCTGCATTCTTGTCTGCGGCACGTGCCTCGACCACTTCAATCTGCTGGAAAGAAAACAGGTCGGTGAAACAACCAACATGCTCGACATCGTAACGGCCATGCAATTGGCGGACAAGGTCATCAGCATCTGATTCCATGCCTGGTTCAGGTGCACAGATGCGGGTTTCCGACCGGTAGAGTCAGCGGTTAAAACGGGTCGCGAAAGATAGAGATGCCAACCAACAATTTTGAATACGATGTCGGCGTCATACACGGAAGGTTTCAGGTTCTTCACAATGATCACATGAAATACCTTTTGGCCGGAAAATCGCTGTGTGGACATCTGGTCGTCGGTGTCACCAATCCGGACCCCTCCCTCGTCAAGGAGGAGCAGACCGACCGCCATCGCAGCAGCGACCTGGCCAATCCCCTGACCTATTTCGAACGCTATCGGCTCTTGAGGGCTGCGCTGGCGGAATCCGGCGTTGAATGGACGGATATTTCCATCGTTCCGATGCCTATCAGCATGCCCGAGCTGTATCGACACTACGTGCCGCTCGATGCCGTTTTTTTTCTTTCGATCTATGACGAATGGGGACGTCGAAAGAAGAGTTACTTCGAATCGCTGGGTCTCAAAGTGCACCTTCTCTGGGAGGTCAGCTCCGATAGAAAAGGGATCAGCGGCAGTGACGTGCGCTTGAGGATGATGCGAGGGCAATCCTGGGAAGATGCGGTCCCGAAGAGCGTGGCCGTGCTTTTGAAAGAGTGGGATATCCCGGAAAGATTGCAGAAGATGGAAAGAAAAGAAAAATAAAACAAGAAGCTACTGTTTCTCTTTTCTCAACTTCTTTACGGCTCTGGTTACGATTTCAATCGCCCTGTCGATTTCCTCCGCGGTGTTCATTCGCCCGACACTGAAGCGCAGGGTTCCCTTGGCCCACTCCCGGGGCACCTTCATGGCCTCGAGAACGTGGGAGATCTCTACCGTGTCCGAATGGCAGGCAGCTCCGGCGGAGGCGGCTACCTCCAATCCGATTTCCTCTAAAATACGGTTGGCTTCCACCCTTTTGAACGACAGGCTCAGTGTGTTCGGAAGGCGTTTCACCGAATGACCGTTTAGACGCGCGTCGCTCAGCTTGGCGAACAACCCCTCTTGCAGCTGATCCCGCAACCGCTGCATGTGGACCATGTTCCGTTGCAGATCCCGGGCGGCGACTTCGCAGGCCTTTCCCAAACCGACTATCTCGAGGACGTTTTCGGTTCCGGCGCGCCAGCCCCTCTCCTGTCCTGCGCCATGGCAGAACTTCTCCGGCTTCAGAGGCGGGCGGACGTAGAGGGCCCCGATGCCCTTGGGTGCATAGACCTTGTGTCCGGCCACCGACAAGAGGTCGACATCGAGGTCCTGAACGTCGGTCGGAATCTTGCCCACCGACTGAGCGGCGTCGGTGTGTAAAACGATCCGATGTTCTTTGGCGATTCTCGATATATGGGCAATCGGCTGGATTGTGCCTACTTCGTTGTTGGCGTGCATGATGGTGATCATAATGGTGGTCGGGCGGATCGCTTTTTCTACCTCAGCCGGCTCCACGAGGCCGTCGGCAGTGACCGGTAAAAAAGTCGTCTCGAAACCGTCCTTCTCCAGGAAGCGGCACACCTCCAGCACCGCCGGGTGTTCGAAGGCGCTGGTGATGATGTGGTTTCCCCTGGCACGCAGAGCGCGCAGAGTCCCTGTGATGGCATGGTTGTTCGACTCGGTGCCGCCGCTGGTGAAGAACAGCTCCTGCGGCCGGCAGTTGAGGATTCCGGCCACTTGCTTTCGTGCGGACTCCACTGCCTGCTTGGGGGTGATGCCGTACCAGTGCGAGCTGGATGGGTTGCCGAACTCGACTTCGAGAAAAGGCCGCATGGCGGCGACCACTTCGGGGGCATGCGGCGTCGTGCCGTTGTAGTCCAAATAAATCGGTTTGATCATGATTCGTTTCCCAAGCCTGTCAACCGGTTAAACGGGCTCAACGGTTCAACCGGCCAACCCATTAAAACATCTGCTCCCAGAGGCTGAACATCACAGGCTTATAACCGGCCGGGGCGTAGTTCCACTTTTTACCGTAAACGTGGATGCGGTTGGTTTCTTTACCGTTTTCGTCATACACTTTTCCACCCTCGAGAGTCCACGCCAGGATGCCGCCTTCCAGATTGCGGACCGAGATTCCCTTTTCCGCCATTTCGCGGGCAAAAACTCCGCTGCGGTAACTGACGGTACAATAGCCCACCACGGTTTTTCCGGTGTATTTTTCCGGGTGGCTCAGAAACTCGTTCTGGGTAATGGCATGCGGCAGCATGGACACTTTCATCTCCGCAGGCTTGCGGGTGTCGACAAAAACGACCTCATCCGTTTTCAGCAAGGTCATGGCCTGTTGTGGCGATATGTCCGTGACCGCCGGAAAGTCTTTCTTGTAACCGGCATACATGGCGTAGACGACCTCTTTTTTTTGCGCATCCGAAAGGCTGTTGTCCCCTGTGGCTGATCCGGCTATCAAAACCATGCATACCATCGTCCAAAATGTTTTTGAATACCAGAGAGGATTCATGACGGACCTTTATCGTATCGGGCTGTAAAATCAATCGGCCTTCTATTATCCAACATATCTATTTGTATTTTCAAGATGTCATATATTTCGAACTGGACTTGCTCGCCAAATACATGATAGGCCTCATCGTCGAATCAAAGCATTTTAAACTAATGCCGAAGCGCTTTTAAAGCAAACGCTCTACTTTTAAAACCTGAACCAGCGGGTCGCTGCAGCGGCCCTTTTTCATCTTGGACCTGGATTTTTTATCCACACCTCAGACGAATGGTGCAGTAAGTACGGAGCCGAGCGCGGGGTCACGGTCTGTCTGGAAAACCTGGCCTGGGGCTGGACCAGCAAACCGAATCTTTTCGGAAAGCTGGTCCGCCGTTCCGGTGCGGGTGTGACTTTCGATATCGGCCATGCCCATGCCTGCGAATCGGTCGGCAGTCAGCACTTCGATGCCGAGGATTTCGTCAGTCCCCACCCGAGCCGCGTTTCCAACGCCCAAAATCACCAACTTATATTTTCGCGAGCCCTTAGCGGCGCAGCCGCATAATATAAAATCGCGGAACGATTTTATATGCGACCTGCCTTCAGTTGCTTGCCGACATTCCAGCAGTTTCCGATAGCCTTTCCCAGGGACCAGTATTTTTTACTGCTCATGTC
The DNA here is from genome assembly GCA_029287875.1 of Desulfobacteraceae bacterium. GTDB lineage: Bacteria > Desulfobacterota > Desulfobacteria > Desulfobacterales > SG8-13 > JARFQH01. The sequence continues at coordinate 12,789 of JARFQH010000012.1, forward strand.
GAACAGCAGCGGTTTTACTTTTGATATGTCGATATTCCCGTCCGCCGCGAGCACTTCTTCTTGAGCGTAGGTCGCCTCGATTTCTCCGACAAAGACATCGTGGGTTGGAAAATCAACGGTGCGCTCCAGGCGGCACTCCATGCACACCGGGCATTGCTCGATCATCGGAGCGGTTTTCAGATCGCCGTAGAAGAGGCTGAAAAGGGCGGCCTTGTCGGTCTTTTTGCCGCTGACAATGCCGCAATAGTCGGTTTCCTTCATCAAATCCTCGGACGGAATGCAGACGCTGAAGCTTTTGTTTTCCCTGATTCCGGCATTGGTGAAGTGCATTTTGGCCATTCCGATCGAAATATACTGGGGCTTGCCGTGGTTCATGATGCCAACATGGGCAATCGTGATGAAGTTCGGCCGACCATTGACCGTCGCGCCGACCAGGGTGGTCGGCATCGGGTAGAGCGCGTTGACGATTCCGAGTGAATCCATAGATCCTCCTCCTTTCTTATTTGACAAGATTTAGTCATCAGCCCCTGCGAATGTCAATCATGACTTTTACGGCATCATAAACGAGAAAACAGGACGGCTTGTTCAACCTGATCCCCTTTTCCCGGAAACAACCGATTTTTTCTTTAATTTTAGATCAGTTTGTACTATACGGCCATAGGCTTTAAGATAAAGTTTTTGGCAAGGCCAGAGGGAGAACGCTGTATTGTAATACGCCGACGATCGATAACGCAGCCCAAAACATTTATCTTAAAGCCTATAGACCGATGCGCCGGAGATCGGTCCGGTTTGCATTCATTGCTTCAACTGCGTCCGGTTTTGCCCGGAAACAGCCATCTTGGCGGACCTTCAACCGGTTTATGAGCGCATTTGCGCCCGGGCAGAGAAAATAAAAGAGCGCCCATGTACTCAAATGTTCATTTAACAATGCTGCGGGCGGTCACCATCGCGATCGTCGCTTTTCTTCTCCCTTTGGGATATTCGTCCGGTGCGGTAGCGGTCAATTCCGGCGATCCGTCCGACGTCCTTCAATTTCGGGGCAACAGTGATTTTTCACCTTATGAATTCTTTAACGATAAGAACGAACCGGTCGGCTACAATGTCGAATTGACGAGAGCGATTGCCCGTCAAGCGGGTCTCAAGGTCAACATCGAACTGGGCCAATGGTCCGATGTCATGCGGGAACTCGAGACCGGCAAGATCGATGCCTTAACAGGGATGCTCTATTCGGATGAGAGAGACAAGGTCTTCGATTTTTCGATCCCTCACGTCGTGATCTCTTACGCAGTGTTCGTGCGCAAGGATTCCACCTTTAAGAATCCTATGGATCTCATGGGCAAGGAAGTCATCGTGGTGAAAGACGTCTATGCCCACGACTGGCTGACCCAGAATAACTTCACTCCCCACGTTGTCACGGTTGCGCGTCCCGAAGAGGCGTTGCAACTGCTTTCCCAGGGCCGGCACGACTGTGTAGTGCTTGTGCGTCTGCACGGCCTTGATCTGCTCCGGTCTCTGAATATCGACAATCTCAAGACCATCGGTCCCCCTGTTTTAACTCAAAAAATGGGTATTGCGGTAAAAGCCGGGAATGCCGACCTGCTGGCGAAGATCAACGAGGGTCTTTATCTCGTGCAAGCCAGCGGAGAGTATGATCAAATATACCGCAAGTGGTTTTCGGTTTATGAACAGAAAAGGTTTCAGGACCGGCTGTTGCAAATCGGGAAATTGGTGGGTCTGCCGCTGGTTGTTCTTCTCGTGCTGGCCGGATTATGGATACGGTCACTAAAACATTTGGTCGCCCGCCGGACGCAAGCACTCAAAGAAAACCAGATTCTGCTGAACCGAATCGTGCAGGGCACCCCACTTCCAACCTTGGTGTTGGACCGAAACGGAAAGTTGTTACTGTGGAATAGGGCCTGCGAAGAGTTAACCGGGATTTCCGCCGGCGCTGCCGCAGAAGGGTCCCAAAACGCCCCGCAGAACGAGGAATCCGCCGATCCGTTTCTGTTGAAACTCATAACGGAAAAGATCCCGGCCGATTCGGAGGGCCATCGGATACCCGCCTGGCCGAAATTAATGAAAACCGCCTCGGGTGCGACCGATCTTGAGGTGTGCATCCCCCAGCTGGGTGATGCCGGTTGCTGGTTGTACGGCACAATCGTTCGCTTTTGTGACGAACAGGGCCATCCGATCGGCATCATCGAGACCTGGCAGGATTTTACCGATCGTAAAATCTTGGAAAGGCAACTCGCCCATGCCCAACGACTGGAGGCCATGGGCCGGTTGGCTGGCGCGATCGCACACGACTTTACGAATTTTCTGCAGGCGATCCTGGTCTTCACCGATACCGCCAAGTTTGAAATCTCGGCTAATTCCCCGATCCGGCACCACCTGGACGGCATCCAGGAAACCATCTTCCGGGCCAAGGAGTTGATCAAACAGATAAAAGTTTTCAGCCGCCAAAACCTGTTGGCGCCAAAGCCGATACGGCTGAAGGCGGTTGTGGAGAAAGCCGTGGCCTCGGTCAAGGCCACGGTTCCCGACACCATCGACTTGCGGTTGTCGATCGACTCGGACGCCCGAATTATGGCGGATGAGGTCCCGGTCAAACAGGTGGTATCAAACCTGTGCATGAACGCTGTGAATGCAATGGTCGATACCGGCGGCACGCTGACAGTCGGGTTGTCGACCCTCGGACTGACCCAAGAGACGGCCCGGCGTCATTCCGAGCTGCAATCGGGGGATTATGCGAAACTCACGGTGGCCGACACCGGTAGGGGAATACCGGCTGAACATCTGGAGAGAATCTTCGAGCCATTTTTCACCACCCGCAAGCGCGAAGGTGGTACCGGCATGGGGCTGGCCATAATCCACGGCATCGTAAAAGGGTACGACGGTGTCATATCTTTAGAGAGTAAGGTGGGTAAGGGGACGGTTTTCGAAATCCTTTGGCCGGTGATCCAGCCGGAGGATGACATTACCGGCACAAGTCGCGAGGTGTCGCAACCGGTCCAAGTGTTGTAAACCGCTTTGACCGCTGCGCTTGTGGTACTCCCTTGTAAATCCCATCGGGGATTGAATTGAAATTCAGGGGGCCTCGTTGGGGTATCGGCGTGGGTGCGCATCCAATCGCTAAAAAGTACAAGCTCATGATCCAAAGCGGCGGGACTCTTTTCATTTCGCGTACTCTTTCGTGTTCGGCCGAAACCACCCGTTAATTGCTGATTTCCATAACCTCAACTGTCCATGAAGTTCTTCAATACTTCGAGAACCGTTTGGATATCCGCTTCCGTGTGGTCGGCGGAAACCTGAAATCGGATTTCTTCATCACCCTGCGGGACAACCGGATAGGTAAGCCCGGTGGCCAGAATGTTGTTGTCGAACAGGTAACGGACCAGTGTTGCGGCGGCTTCCGAAGGGGTGATCGGGTTGGAATAGACGTAAAACGGCGATGTTTGCCGCAGGTACTCGATGACCGACGCACCGGCCGCGATATAGCCACCGTTGACTCCCAGGGATTTGCCGAGAGTGGCAATCAGCATGTCGATCCTTTCAGCCTGCGTGACCTCTTCGGTTCCGCGTCCCGTTGCCCCAAAGGCCCCGACGCCGTGGGAGTCATCCACCAGGACATTGATGCCACGCTCGAACGCATGGTCGTATTCAGCCGCAATGTCGGAAATCAAATTCAGTGGCGCATGCTCGCCCCGCATACTGAAAATACCGTCTGTGACAATAAGGAGGTGCTGGCAGCGATTGATGGCCCCCTTGACGCCTTTTTCAAGATCGCTCATGTCCAGGTGACGGTATACGCCCTTGTCTTTCGGTCGCAAAAGCCGGAGAGCGTTAATGATGCAGTTGTGGTTAAGAGCATCACTTAGCACGATGGTGTCTTCATCGATCAGCGGTGTGATGACGCCCATGACGGTTGCATAAGCCGAGCTGAAGATCATGGCCGCTTCCCGACGGTGAAAAGCAGCCAGCTTTTTTTAAAGCGCGACGTGGGTCGTGAAAGTGCCGCTGATGAATCGCACTGCTCCAGGGCCAGCACCGAACTTTTCGGCTGCCTCCTCCTCTGCTGCAACGACTTCCTTTCGAAGGGACATACCCAGGTAGGTGTTGGCGTTCATCCGTAAAAACGGCCGGTCGCCGCAGCCTTCCAGAAGATATCGGGGTCCCCTCCTGTCATCGGCCGGTATGATGCACCGAATGACCCTTTCCCGCCCTTTGATCATACCATTTTGTTTTAGAGCGTCCAGTTTCAGTCGCAAGTGCTGTTCCTGCCTGCTGATGGGCATTTGCTTGCCTCCATAACAGCCCGTTTTCTGTTGGTTAGGGTTCACGAAAAAATAAGTTCGCAATTTTGGGCGTTGAGGCGCCCGCCTGGCAAGGCGCGAAAACGCAGGAATATCTGGACATTCCGAGTTTTCGCGACGCGGCCAGACGGGATGCATTGGCATCCAAAATGTGAAGTTATTTTTGAGTGAGCCCTTAGCCAATCCAGGCTTATTTGTTGGTGTCCCGCATTCGTGAAATATTGTCTACCATTTCCCGGGTCATGGCGGTGAGGTCGTACTCGGGGTGCCACCCCCATTCTTCGCGGGCTGCACTGTCATCCATGCTGTCCGGCCACGAATCGGCGATTGCCTGACGCAACGGGTCGATATTAAAATCGAGGGTGAAATCGGGAATCAATCTTTGGATTTCAGCGGCGATCTTTGTCGGTGAGAGGGTCATGGCGGCGATGTTAAAGGCGTTGCGGTGTTTCAGTTTAGTCGGGTCGGCTTCCATGAGTTCAATTGCGGCCCTCAAAGCGTCCGGCATGTACATCATGTCGAGAAAGGTCTCCGGTTTCAGGTAACAGGTGTATGATTTGTGACGGACGGCTTCAAAATAGATTGCTACGGCATAATCAGTGGTACCGCCGCCGGGCGGTGCTTTGTATGAAATTAGACCTGGATACCGCACCCCACGGGTATCGACGCCGTATTTATTAAAATAATAATCGCAGAGCAATTCACCGGTCAGCTTGCTGACGCCGTATATGGTTGTCGGACGCTGAACAGTGTCTTGCGGGGTTCGTGTCAGGGGCGTGGACGGGCCGAAAGTGGCAATGGAACTGGGGGTAAAGACTGCGCAATCATGCTCACGGGCGACCTCCAGCACATTGGTGAGCCCCTCGACATTGACTTTCCACGCATACTGTGGATTTTTCTCCGCCGTGGCCGACAGAATGGCCGCCAGGTGGTAGATGGTGTCGATCCGATAGGTCTTGACCAACTCGGCGATCGTTTCGATCCGGGTACAGTCGATGTAGTGGAAGGGACCCGACGCGAGGAGATTTTCCCTTGCTTTTTTGATGTGTCCGGCGGCGACGACTCGATGGCCGCCTAACATTTTTCGCAGGCGTTCCGTCAGTTCCGATCCGATCTGGCCGACGGCCCCGGTTACTAGAACCCGTTTCATACCGCCTCCTGCGGGTTGAGGTTATGCGGGTCACTATCAGTCGGTAAAGTGACGATAGGGCAACTTGCCCCAAACTTTGGAGGGGTGAACACTCGTCTTTCTCATTATTTAGTATTAAAACAATAAGTTAATTCACATTCATTTTTTTTGACGCACTGTTTTCCTATTTCGATGGCCTCTGCTGCTCGATGAAAATCCATAAAACCGATGATGCGTTTGCCTGCAATCAATCCTCCACTTGTCAGAGTTAAACCAAAGAATCTTGCCACGCTCAACCTGTCGAGTGAAAGCAGCCATTCTTCCAGTTCCTCTATATGTCCTGCGGCATAAGACCCACCCACGAGAGCGCCGGCGGAAGTGCCACAGACGACGTCCGGTCGGATGCCGATATCAACCAGTCCGTGAATGACGCCAATATGGGCCCAACCACGTGCAGCCCCTACACCCAGCGCTAAACCGATCGTCACATCTTCCATTTAAACCCTCAATTACAACTCGTTTGAAATTTGCGGGTCAAAAACAGGTCGAAACCAGCGCCCCTGGGGCTCGGGTTACGGACCGAGGACATCGATAACTCCCTTTTGGATTGCCTCCACGGCAAAGGCGATCTCCGCTTCACTGATCACAAAAGGGGGCGCCACCAGGAAAGCGTCACCGTTTGTGCCGGCCAGCCCCGTGGACTTATACACCAGAACCCCTCGTTTGAAAATCGCATCGTAGAGACGTTCGGTGATCATTTCCTTGCGCGGGAAAGGACGCAGGGTCTGTTTGTCGGCGACCAGTTCGATACCCCAGAGGAACCCGAGGCCGCGAACCTCGGCCACGTTGGGATGGTCTTTGAGAGCGGCTTGCAGCCGCTGCCCGAGAAGTCGACCAATCTCCTCGACGCGTTCCACCAGGCACTCGGTTTCCAGGATGCGCACGGCAGCCAGCCCGGCCGCGGCGGCAACCGGGTGGTGCGAGAAAGTGCCGCCATGAACAAAGGCCTTGCCGCCGTTGCAAATCGCATCGAAATGGGTGTTCCGGACCCCCACGGCCGAGAGGGCCAATGTTCCGCCTGAAAGCCCTTTGCCGAGGGTTATGATGTCGGGTTTTACGTCGTAGTGTTGGCAGGCAAACCACCGACCGGTGCGTCCCATGCCGCACAGGACCTCGTCCAGAATCAACAGCACCCCGTAATGGTCGCAGATTTCGCGAATGATTGTAAAATAATCCGGCGGCGGGGCATAGGCGGCCAAAGTGCCGCCGCTGACCGTTTCTGCCAGAAAGGCCGACACGGTCTCCGGCCCCAAATTTTCAATGGTTTCTCCCAGTGCCAGGGCACAGCGGATACGGCAGTCGGGGTAGGTGAGGCCGTAGGAGCACCGCAGGCAGTAGACCGGGGGGATGTGGACGACGTCTGTGAGCAGGGGGGCATAGGGGGTCCTGAAGGTGGTGCGTCCCGTGGCCGCCAGGGCGCCAAAGGTCAATCCGTGGTAGGATTTCCAGCGGGAGATCAGGCGAAAGCGTTGCGCGCGGCCGGCGTCGAGGTGGATCTGGCGGGCGAGCTTGATGGCGGTCTCAACGGCTTCGGAGCCGCTGGAGACGAAGTAAAACCGGTCCAGTCCCTGCGGTGTGTGCGCGGCCAGGGCCGAGGCCAATTTTTCAACCACCGGCGTGGTGAACATGGTGGGATGCACGTAATGATGGGAAAGGATCTGGTCGCGCACGGCGTCGGCAATTTCCCGGCGGCCGTGTCCCAGGTTGACGACGATGGCGCCGCCGCTGGCATCCAGGTAGCGCCGGCCGGCATCGTCTTCTATCCAGACCCCCTCGGCCTTGACGGCGACGGGTAGGGGTCGGTTTAGAACGCGCGGAAAAAGGTTTCCGGGTATTCGATTCATTCGGGGTCCTTTCAACGGGGCGGTGTTCGGCAGCCCCGTTTGCACCCACTTGAAGCGGGTTTAACCGATCCACAGGTATGGACCGGGGGGTCATTCGGAGCCGGTCTTTAAATTCGGTCAAGTCAGCCGAGTAACGGCAACAGAACGAAACGGGCGTTTCATCCTCACGGCAGTCTTCATTTCAAGCGCAGTATCCTCCGGGCCTCCTCCGGCCCCGCCGTCTCTCTGCCGAGTTCCCGGCCGAGGCGCACCATGCGTTCCACCAGTTGCTCGTTAGCGGCCAGCTCCCCTTTGCGATAATAGATATTGTCCTCGAGCCCAACCCGGGCGTGGCCGCCCATGAGGATGGCCATCGTGTTGATGGGCAGTTGGGCCGGTCCGATGCCGGCTGCTGACCACGTGGAGCCGGGCGGGATGGTGTTTTTCATGTGCATCAGGTTTTCCGCCGTGGCGGGTATGGCGCCTTTGAGCCCCATGACGAAATCGAAGTGCAGCGGCGGCTGCACCAGGTTTTTTTCCACCAGGTTCAGGGCGTTTTGGATCATGCTTAGATCGAAGATCTCCATTTCCGGCTTGATTCCGTAACGCAGCATGTCTGCTGCAAGCTTTTCGATCAGTTCCGGACTGTTGGCATAGACGCTGTTGGGAAAGTTGACCGAACCGGTGGTCAGGCTGGCCATCTCAGGGATCAGCCGCAAGCGTTCGCAGCGCTCCTCGTAGCTCATGCCCGCCCTGCCACCGGTTGAAATCTGGATGATCAGGTCGGTCTCGACCCGTAGGCCTTGGACCACCTCTTCGAAGAGGCGGAAATCGGTGGAAGCGGATTCGTCCTGCAGGTTGCGGACGTGAACATGGATGATGGCGGCACCGGCCGCCTGGCAACGCACAGCGGTTGCGATGATTTCGCGAGGCGTGATCGGAACGTGGGGGGTGTGCTTTTTTTGAGGCAGGGAGCCGGTCGGTGCGACAGTGATGATCAGTTTTTCCATGCGGTGTTTTCCCGATGGCAGAAGTTTCGCCTGAACCCATAGGCATATCGTTGCGACGGCGTATCTGTAATTAGACAGATTCGGCACCGTAAATCAAGTGCAGTCACATCACATTGCCGAGCAGGTAGTTCTCCAAGTTTGCACGGCTTTTTTGGGGTATCTCTTCCAACTTTTGCTTACAGTCGGGACAGACGCAGAGATGCTTTTCGCTGAGGTAAAGCTGACCGTCACAAGGTTTCTCGCCGCACAGATCACAGCCGGCCGAAGAGTCGGTGATTTTTTCGTACATGGCATCCACTTCCACTCGATTACGGTTCCCCGGCATCAACGCATTTGCGCTCCCCAGCGGCGGACAATCAACAACTCACCACCCAAACGGTCTGCTCGTTTATGAGCTGGACCAGTTTCATCGGCACCCTTCCGATGGGGAAGGCCTTCACATTCGAAACCCCCCGGCGCCCGACGACGATGGTGCCGAAGTCACCGGAAAGGGCCTGCGCATAAAGGGCGCCGCCGCGGGTGGCCATGCCGGAGATCACCTTGACCGATATTCTCTCGGAAGAAATGCCGGCAGTTTCCAGGGAGGCAACCGCTCTTTCAAACACCGGCACCAGGGCCTTTCGGGCGCGCATCTCCTGTTCGGCGGCCGCCTCGGCGGCGGATGGATCCGATTCGGAAACCAAATCGGGCCCCGGGTTGCGAATGGCGTGAAACAGCGTGATCTCTGCCGGGCTATCAGAAAGCATCCGGCCGACAAGGTCGATTACGCAAACGGCAGCCGGCGAGGCGTCGATGCAAACGAGCACCCGCCGGCAGTCCGGCCGGCCGTCCACCAACCACAGGGTGACCCCCGTCAGGGCGGCAACCAGTTTGCTGGCCACGCTGCCCATCACCAGCCGTGTAATCGGGTTGCGGCCAATCTTTCCGGCCGCAACGGCCCGGTATCCGCGACGGGCTTCCTGAAGGATATCCCGGGCAATTCCTTCCTGCCGGGGTTGAACGACGACCCGGACGGCTTCATCCGGGAAGCCGCTGTCGGACAACACCTTACGGATACCGTCCATGAAGACTTCCATCTCGGTTTGATGGCGCGCCAGCCACCCCCGGTACGGTTCGGTGCCCGATGATTCGGGTGCCGTCCCTGTATCCCAGAAACTCTCCGAGACGGGCGAGAGCACGTGAAAGAGCGTCACCTCGATCCGTTTCGGCGCGCAGATTCCGGTCACATAGCGCACAACTTCCCGCGACTGTTCGGAGCCGTCGACGGCCACCAGCACCTTTTGCCTCTCGGATGCCATGCTCCCCTTCCTTCCCGGGTTTCCCGGGTTTTTCACTGGCCATGTTCGGACACGCAACCGTATGCAGCGGTTGGGAACGCAGCGGCGCCATCGCCGAATACACTGTGTGGTGCAAAACCGATACCATCCCTTCCCGCTATGGCGGTACGTGGCCAACAGCCAGATTCATCATTAAAATCAAACTGTTGTGCCGATCCCTGCCGGAGCGGACCTCGGGAACGGCTGTCGGTTTCTTTTACAGACTGTAAAGCGCTGTGGATTCGTTACCACTTTTCCGGCCGCCGACCTTTGCGGTTCAAAGCCGGTGTTGATGTTGGTCGCATTGTTTCTGCCTGCCGTCCATTTATTTCGGTTGTGCGAACGCTTTACATCCATGAGGTGATGATTAGTATTTTTTCGTCGACGAGCAGCGTTTCGGGCCTTATCGTTTCTGGCATCATCAGCACAGCTTCACTCCGAAAAACGACGGTATCGACATGCATGACATTGTTCGCTATGGCTTGAAATTTGGAATAATAGGAAGGTTGATTCATAGATACTGGGTGCGAAGTCGTCTGGAGGATATTTTTGACTATCGAAAAGAACAATTGCGCAGATGGTTGCCTGTAACCAGCACGGCGACCCCGGCTGCCTCACTCAACCGGTAGGAGCGGGTGCTCGGACCTTAAAACGATGCAGACGGAGGAAAAGATTTTGAGATTTTCGAATGTCCTGACGTGGCTGTTACTCTGCTTTATGATTCAAAGTTGCACTATGGCCGCAAAACCTATACACACGGTTAAATCAGTGGACCTCGAGCGGTTCATGGGAGACTGGTACGTGATTGCCAATATTCCCACGTTCATTGAAAAAGGGGCGCACAACGCGGTGGAGTCTTATCATCTTGCCGAAGACGGCACCATTGAAACCACCTTCACATTCAACAAGGATGCATCTGACGGCCCGCTTAAGGTCTACACTCCCCGGGGCTTTCTTCAAGACAAGTCCTCCAATGCCGTGTGGGGAATGCAATTTATCTGGCCCTTCAAGGCGGAGTACCGAATAATTTATCTCGACGAAAATTATACGCAAACCGTTATCGGCCGGACCAAAAGGGACTATGTCTGGATAATGGCAAGAACGCCGAAAATACCGGACACCGATTACGCCCGTATATTGGATTTTTTAGAATCCGAGGGCTACGACATCCAGAAAATAAAGAAAGTCCCCCAATCGGGTTAATTTAAAGAGTTTCTCAGGAGGATTAAGTCCACGAATGGAAATTTATATTTTATAAACGGCACACGGTCGCGATTCAACACCTTTAGAAACCTTTATTTGGCGGTTTAGAAAATCAAAGGAGGTTTCTCATGGCAAGAAGCTATTTCGCTATTCTTGAGGTGCCGTCAGGCGCAACCCCTGAAGAAGTTCGATCAGCCTATCGACGATTGGCCAAGGAATTTCACCCGGATCATTACGAAGGAGGCAGCGAGCCCTTCCGGCAGATCCAGGAAGCCTATGCGGTTCTTGGAGATCCAGTCAGGCGCAGAGCTTACGAAAAGTCTCTTGCGGACCTACTGGTAAAGAGGACGACAGGCCACACACTTTACTCAGAACCGGAGCCCTTGATACCAGAAGAGGGATCGGTCAATATCAGAGAGATTTCACCGGTTCGTTCTTTTCAAACGGTTTCGCCTTCATTCGGCGAGATTTTCGATTGGTTATGGGACAATTTTTCCAACGTCGATCGGCCTAAATCAGGAAGGGTCCGTCGTCTTACGCTTGAAGTTCCCCTGACCAGAGAACAGGCGATCCGCGGCGGTAGCGCCAAGGTAATGGTTCCGGTTCGGGCTGCTTGCCCGACTTGTCGAGGATATGGAAGTGTCGGGTACTATGAGTGCTATCGCTGCGCGGGGATAGGTTCTATTTCTGGAGAGGCGCCGGTATCTATCGCGTTCCCACCAGGCCTTGTTCAAAACCACTCTGTGATAATCCCCCTGGAACGGTTTGGTATAAGGAACCTTCACTTGACTGTGCTGTTCCGTCCCAGGGATGTTTAAAAAAACACTTTTTTTCAGGAGCGCCGTTAAAACCAACCAATACCCTGGCTTGACACGATCCTGCCCTGAAGAGACGTCATCTTTTAGGCATTAATTTGTCTTTTCGGATGGCGACCAGTGCGGAAAAGCGTTGCTGCGGTGTCTGACTTTGCCAGAACGCCAGATCCCAGTATTCGGCATCCTGGAATGATTGGGCCCGATGACCAACGATGCGTGCTTTTCGTTTGGCGGCTCGTTCGCGAATCCCCATGACAAGTTGCCGGCGTCGGGCGCACGGTCGGCCCGGGGCGGAATGGATGTTGTTGACTGTGAGAAGCCGATCGCATATAAAAGGATGAAAACGAGTACTGGAAGGAGGGATCCAAGATGCCAAAAAAAATCATGATTATCGACGACGACCCCACGGTTGTGCGATACCTGCAGGCCGTTTTCAGCGACAACGGTTATGCGACTTGCTCCGCAACCAGCACTTCCGAAGCTCTCGAACTGGTGAGACAGGAAAAGCCGGACCTGATTACACTGGATCTGCAGCTGCCCGATGAATGGGGCCCCCGGTTTTATCGTAAACTCAGGAAGGAAAAAGAGCTGAAAGAAATCCCCATCATCGTTATCAGCGGCATCGACGGAGATCATGCCGTCAAGGACGCCATCGCGTTCATCGCCAAACCCTTTGATCCCGAGAAGTTGATCGGAATCGTCAAGAACACGATCGGATGACGCTGCGCCGGCACCCTTATTCGACAGCCGCCGTGATTTGTGTCTATCCCATGCGGAAGGACGCCTGTCATAATCGAGAGAAATGAAGAAGAACGTTCTTTTTGCTGAAATATTGATACACAATGGAATCCAAATATAACCAAAAAGCCTGGGAACAGGAGACAGAACTTGGCCGACGTCTTTACATTCACAACTTCGGCATGAAAGGCATGGAGTTCGACGGATGGGAGCTGGTCAACACCACGTCTGAAAGCCATCCGCCCGATGAGTCCGAAAAGGTATATATGTGGAAACGCAAGGCCGGCAAGGAGGAAGGACTTGTTCAGGTTCGTGTGGTTGAAACCAACAATTGGCGCAATGCCCTGCAGTATCACCACGGCCGGCTGATGCAATCCATGCGTTCCGACATCCCGCGCGGAAAAGGAAAAACGGCCGGGATTGGCGACATACAACACGTGGGACAGGCACCTACCAATGAAGTCGCGGTGGTGGTATTTACCCGTGGCAACTTGCAGATATCCGTCAGTAGCGTTGGCCTTAATCTCGTGGATGTCACCCCGCTCGCCAAAGCTCTGGACAATCGGCTGACCAAGTCTCCGACCAAAACAGACGAAAAAAAACTGACGGCTACCCGGCAAAAGCCTTTAAAGGTGAAGATCAGGAAAAAGGAAAAGACAGTTATCATCGATACGCTACCCGAGCCAATCCCAAGTTCCGGTTGGACAAGGGTTTTGGCGACAGACGGTGAAATTCGCAAGGAAGGCGACACGCTTTACCTTGTCGACGAACAGGGCGGAGATCGAACAGTTGAGATAATCAACTATAAGCTGAAATAGCCAGGCTTTATCTATAATCAATCGACATGACTTCGTGTATTTATGATTTTAAAGAAGGTACGTGCATTAAACCTATTGATATCATCCAACAGATCACCGAACCAGCTGCATTGTGATACCCGCCAAATAACCTGCTAAAATGGATTTCACACAGTGTGCGATCATAAAGTAAGTCGCACGGCAATAGGAACCGCATACCTGCGAGCCGGGCATCAGTTGTTTGAATCACAGCCGCGGATCCTTGATACCTTAAAGAAGATGCCATCGATGCAGTGCTCCGGTGTGTCGCAACGTTTCCGGCAGGCAGCGAGATCGTGCTGACATTCGCGCCTCCAACAAGCGACTCTCTTTCGCCACTAGCGCTGCATACCGCAAGCCTTGGCGAGCCCTGGTTGAGCTATTTCGAGTCTGATGCTTTCGAAGCAAAATTGATTGAAGCCGGTTTTTCCAAAGTGAAGTTTCTTTCACCCGCAGAAGCCGATGCACAGTACTTTCGGCATCGCTCAGGAGAGCTTCCAATACCGAAGCAAACGAACATTCTATGTGCAGTGCTGTAACCATTGACTCGGTCACGGTCTTCATCGGCAAGATTAAAAAGTTGCCGTGTAGCATTGGATGTTTTTCCTTCGGCGTCGCAATAGCCCGGCTCCAGATGACAGCTAGCGCCTGGAAAGAGTCTGGAATTCTACCAGAGTCGGATGGGGCAGAAATTGAAGTGCTTGAAAAGATAGGGAAATAATGGTGGAGGCGGCGGAAGTCGAATCCGTTATAACTTGCTGATATTTTATGATAAACGGTGATGAAAAATTATCTAAAATTACAATATGAATAGCTTTTTCATCACCAGCCTTTCCGTTCAAGATGTCATTGTTTATTATTCGACATCACCGTTTATCAGCCCAAAATAGGCACAATTTTAGACACAATTTCAAGTATAGTCAAAAATCGCTACACTACGACTCTTCATACAGGAATGAAGGAGTAATGGTGTTATAAATATAGATTTCCAGCCCGCTTGATTTCACACGCTTCTCAACAGCAGTCTCCTTCGCCGCCGCAGCTGGCGTTTTCCTTGCCGTGGATCCAACCGGAAATGATGTAGGCCGCACATCCGACCCCTGGGGTGACCCGAATGGCTTCCGTGGGACAGTTCAGGGCACAGGCGCCGCATTCCATGCAGCCATCCTTATCTACCAAGCGCGCCTTCTTTTCATTCATGACGAACACTCCGTGCGGGCATACGATAGCGCAAGTGCCACAACCAACACAGCTTTCTTTATCATAGACCAGCGATGTGACGCCAGGCAGGTATCTGAAATCCTTCATGGTCCTTCTCCTGAAACGGTGTTGTTCACTATCCCATGAATCCGGCACTCACCCATAGCACGACGGCAGCAAGGGCACAGGCCGCCTGGGCCGGGATGGCTTTGCGCATCTCTTTTTCAACTCCGGTGGGGGAGGTAAAAGGGGTTGAACCAGTAAAGTTCATAGCCAGATAAGAACTGACGGCCATAATGAATAGCGTCAGGGCCAGCATTTCCAAGTAGACCAGCTGTCCGGCGAAAAGGGCCGACAGCAGGGCGCCGGCGGCTGCGCCCATCACGGCTCCCTTGACGGCAAAGGACCTGCCGGGCAGCCAGGGTAGAAGGGCCGGCGCCAGGATAACCCCAGTTACAATCGCCAGGATGTAGGCCAACAGGGCCGTTGCACCCCGTGATACGGCGCTGCCGACCGAAAAAATACCTTGACCCACACCTGACAGCAGAAACAGTGCCGGAACCAGGTACTGCGTCGGCTTACCCATGTGGCCCAGCTCCACCGGGATCAGTTCCACCCGCTCCCGAAGCGTAAAGGTCACTCTACGCATGTTCGCTGTGGCCTTCATTTGTTTGTCCAAAAATTCTTTTATATGCTTAGCGTGCACCGGGCCCCAAACCACCTCAAATCCGCACAGTTTTTTTACCTCCTTCAGGCCGGCAGGAGCCTTTTGGCAGGTGCAGGAAGATGGAAAAGAATCCTTTTCTTCCGGGCAGCACGATGTCATTGTTTGCCTCGCAAATCTGGTAGGCATGCTGGGGGTTTAGATTGACCTTACGGTTTTTTTGAAGCTCTCTAAAATTTCTCTGTCCAAACAATAGCAGGTGCGGGGGCCTTCCACCTCGCCCTTTACGAGTCCCGCTGCCTTCAGCACTTTCAAGTGTTGACTCACGGTGGACTGAGCCAGGGGCAGGATCTGGACAATTTCGCCGCAGATGCAGTGATCGATGGCCTTCAGGTGTTCGACGATCCGAATCCGGGCTGGATGCCCCAACGCCTTGCAAATTTGGGCAAAGCTCAGGTAATCCACAGTCGATTCAACCTTTTGATCCATGGACGATTCCGTTTTGTTAGTGCAGAGTCTTGTCTATTAATCGTTGATCGACGATATACGATAGAATAATTGATGTCAACCGTGTGTTTCCAACTTATCCCAGAGTTTTCGAATTATCGATATCTCTATATCAAACCTATTGAAATTATTTATCTTCGGTTCGCCAATCTAAAATATTTCGAGCCTTTTAAAGTTTAGATTTAGGGCACGATACCTAAACAAAGCGGGCCGCTAAAACAGTATTGGTTTGTCAGGCACATCTACTAACATATCTTTTCTGTAGTTTTCCGGTATGCAAAACTATTGTTTTGCGGCGCAGTACATGCCCAACATTCAGCCAGTCCCAAAAAACAATCATGGGACAAACTGGATGCGCCTTCGTACCTTTGTATAGCTGAATGGTGCTGCAGAAGAGTACACGGTGGGTGAATGACAGCTACCTGAAAGAGCGCTGCGAGTGCGTCCCCGCCGATCCCGTGTATACTTCCAGCGATGCAACCCGATTACGGGAAAATATACTGCCGGTACACTGAAGCCGCGCTGCTCTCACTGAAACGTGAATCTGCTTTTCCCCAATACAGTTTTTGCTTGACACGGCAACGCTGAATTTATATATTGCTAAACAAGAATATAGGAGATACTATGAAAGCGTTCATAAAAGTGATGAAAGCCCTTTCCGATCCGAACCGGGTCAAAATCGTCAAGTTGCTGCAGCACAAGAGGCTGTGTGTCTGCGAGCTGCAATGCGCCTTGGGAATCAGCCAGCCAACGGTTTCAAAGCACCTTAAAATTCTCGAAGAAGCCGGACTGGTAAGTTTCAAGAAGGATGGTCTATGGGTTAATTACCACCTGGCCGACGGAGGGGAAAGCGCCTATGCGGCGAGCCTCCTGGGCAATCTGAAACACTGGCTCAACGACGAACCCGAAATAGTCGTGCTGGTAAAAAAGGTCCCGCAACTCAACCGGTTTGAGATCTGCGTGAAAAACTGACGTTGGGTATTTTAAATACCTATATCACGATTTATAAATTAGCTTGACCATCCGACCCAACCCTTTGATCGAGGGTTGAGTCTGGTGGGCCGCTCATGAACGAGGGGGAAATATAAGATGAGCAACGTTGCATCAATAACCGAAAAAAGACAGACACTTGCGGACTCCGAGGAGGCTGCAGAAAAGGAGCCCGACCAACCCAGCCTGATCGACTGGAAAACCATCTGGAAGCCCCTGAGTGTAATTACCGGCGTGTTTCTTATCATTTTCTGGCTGCCGCTCGGCAGCAGCCGGTTTACCGGGGCGGTGATCGAGTCCCTTGCTCTGACCAAGTGGTACGCCCAGGAGCATGTGCTGCTATGCCTGGTGCCAGCCCTTTTCATCGCCGGCGCCATCTCGGTGTTCGTCTCCCAAGCGGC
>JARFQH010000101.1 GCA_029287875.1 Desulfobacteraceae bacterium
GTGCCTTGAGGAAACTCATCGACAGTCTCAACGACTATTGAACCCAATGCAGGCCTTCGGCCGCAACCAAATCAGTGTTCAGGTTTCGGGTTTCAGGATTTGGGGTTTGCTGACACCTGACACCTGACACCTGACACCTGACACCTGAAGCCTATAACCCCATTCCCGATGAATCAAGTGGTTTCACTTTAACAACACATCTTCGCATCTTGCGGAGAAGTTACGATCTAAGACTCTAAACTGATCGGTTCAGGGTTCCGGGTTCAAGGTTATTGGTATAATGCCGTTAAGTTTCATATGAGCCACCCCCATATGCGGATCGACCTCTATCTTGTTTCTGCCTGCCCTGTGAAATGTGAAGCCTATTTCACCGGGGCGGCAACCTTGACAATCGCTCAATTTAGGTTGAAGCTTTGCTGGGGCGACCCTTTTTGAAAAGGCAACCTGGCTCATGGCTCATACCGTAGCGCTTTGAGGTCGACAAGGACAAACCTCGGACGGTAAACGTCTGCATTTCTATAAACGGCCTCGGCGTCACGGATATGATTCAGGTTGTAGGAGAGCACCAAGCGGTCTTGCGGCGACAGGTGTGGATGCGCCAAGGCATTGTAGGCCACGATGTCGCCTTTTGCTTCCGGCGGTCGGTAGAGGAGTGAGCTAAGGGACCAGGGGCCGGTCGGCGACGGTGAAACGTAGGCGACAATGGCGCTGTCGAAGGGGTTCCGGTTGTCGGAAGTGATCAGCACATAGCGGTCGCCGGTCTTGAAAACGCTGAACTGCAGCGCCGCGCCGGAAAAAAGTCGTTTTGACGCCAGTGGATCGTCGGTCCACCTTTCTCCATCCCAGTACTCCCAGGCATCGTCGAGGTGCCCGGGAGCCGCCTTGGCGATGTGCACATGCTTGGCACTCTGCAAATCTTCGGCACCGTAAATGTAAGTCGCATCGGCATCTTTCAAGAGTGCCGCGCCGTAGATCACCCGGTTGACAGCTACTGCAACCGTGATCTTCTCTAATCGCAACTCCGGCAGTGAAAAGGTCCCGATGTCGGTGCCGTTCCAGCGCCACTCCCACATCCCCGGTCCGGTGGCGGTGAACCGGGGCAAAAAGACGAGTAGCCGGTTTCCCTCGACAAGGCCGTCCGTGGGCCAGTACCATGAACCTCTCTCTTGCGGCGTGACGAAGGCCTGGGGAGAAGCCGCGGTGCCGCCGTGCAATGTCACAAGGGTGTCACCGCTTTGGACCACAAAGGTGTTCCGAACCATCGGTGCCGCACGTGGACGGCTGCGGTCCGGCCGGACTGTCCCGAGAAAGGTATCCCCGAACAGCCACAGAATGCGGCCGTCCGGCAGGACCACCGACCGGGTGCCGTCGCCGCCGGTCCAACCGCCATCGCGGCGTGTAAAGAGGTCGTTGTAAAACCGTTCCGGTGCAGCCTGAAGAAATAGTTCACTCGCCTCTTTGTGCCGCCCGGCGTCAAGCCGGTCGGGAGGGGCGGCCGGCCGAACACAGCCCGCGACAGTCCAGAAGATCCCCAGTAGAAAAACCAGCAGAACGGCTGCGCAAAAAGCCCGCTGGAATTTGTCCCCGTCGGCATACCGGTGTGAGGGGGCCATCGACTGCATCTGCTGCTCCTGATGATGATGCAACGGAATGTCTTCTGACCCCGGGCGACCCTCTACCCGCGGTCGATTTCCTGCAGGATCTGTTTGACGAGGCTGCCGTCGGCCAGTTTGCCGAAGTGCTTCATGACCGGACCCATGGCCTGCATGGGGCTCTTAAAGTCCGACAGGTCAATGTTTGCCCTGATCCAGGCGGCGATCTCCTCCCGGGTGGCCATGCGCGGCAAGTAGCGCTCCAGGGTCTGGAGGTAGTCGGAAGACGTTTCCTTTCTGGCCTCCAGTACGATCTTCTCGCTCTTGACGAGTTTCCGGATGATGTCGAGTATATCCTCGTCGGTGATCTCTTCAGGCTTTTTCAGACGCGTTGTCTTCTTTCCGCTCTCAAGCTGGATGGGCACCGTCAGGTTCGGAAACTCGGACATGATCTGCCGGAGGGTATCCCGCACGCCATGGTCCTTGTTGCGCAGGGCTGCTTTGAGATCCTGCCTGATTTTCTCGAGTAGAGAGATTCCGGTACCCTCTATCCAGCCGTAGTCAGCAGAAGTTGGATTGGACATGGTCGACTCCATTGGAAAAATGGTTTAACTTGTTGTATCAAAGAGAGGCGCCATAATCAAATCAAGTGAATTTTTACTTTAAATGATCATCTAAAAGATTCTATACTGCCGAATGATGGAAAACAGCCTCATCAATTACCTCAGTACCGGCATTTGGCGGATCCGTTCGCGTGATCTTCCGCCCCTAAAAGGGTTCTTTCTCCGCCATCTGCGCATTTTAACCCTCACTGCCCGCGAATCCGTTAAAGACAAATGTCTTTTGCGGGCCACGGCCTTGACCTTCTACTCTTTGTTCTCCATCGGACCGGTGGTGGCTCTGGCGTTGGGAATCGCCACATGGTTTGGGCTGAAACAACGCTTCGAAGCGAATGTATTGGCCAAGCTGCCGGTCCAAGAAGAGGTCCTCACTCAAATTCTGACTTACGCTCATAGTCTGCTGGACGATACACGCGGTGGCGTCATCGCCGGTGTCAGCGTCGCCATGCTGTTGTGGTCGGCCATGAAGTTGCTGAACCACCTGGAACAATCCTTCAACGATATCTGGCAGGTCGAAAAATCGCGTTCATGGAAAACGAGAATCAGCAACTATTTGTCTTTTCTGATCCTGGCGCCCCTGTTTCTGTTGATTTACAGTAGCATTCCCGCATTCGTGACCAGTCAGCTCGATGATCTCTCTGCCAAATTGACCTTTCTCGCCAAGGTCAGCCCCAAAATTATAGACCTGCTTCAGCTTTTACCCTACTTGCTTATCTGGACGGTTTTCTCGCTGGTCTACCTACTGATTCCGAACACCCGGGTCAAACCGATCTCAGGCATTCTGGCCGGAGTACTGGCCGGCACGGCTTACCTGGTGGTCCAATGGGCACTCATCGATTTTCAGGTAGGCGTCACCCGGTACAACCCTATTTACGGCAGCCTGGCCGCACTGCCGCTGCTCCTGCGGTGGATGAATGTCGGTTGGATTGTCCTTTTGATCGGTGCGGAATATGCGTATGCCCACCAGAATGTAGACCTTTACGAACTCGAACCCGAATACACCGGCATCAGCCCCCGTTTCAAAAAGGTGTTGACCCTACAAATTCTGCACCGAATGGTGACACGGTTTTCCGAAGGTAAGGAGCCACTGAGTGCCGGACAATTCTCCCAGCAGCTCGAAATTCCGGTGCTCCTGGTGCAACATATCCTGAACGAACTGGTCAAAACCGGCCTGGTCTCCCTGACAAAAGCCGATGGAAGCCGTGACCCGGCATTTCAGCCCTCGCGTGATATTCATCGTTGGACGATCCGGTATATCATCGATGCTTTGGAACTGCACGGTGTTAACCGGTTGCCGATTGCCGAAACCGAGACCCTGAAATCCATCATCCTGGCCGTGGAAGAATTGACTTCGGAGATGAAACACTCGGAAGCCAACCGGTTGCTGATGAACCTATAGCCATTAATACTTTCATATTTATGTCTTTTTTTATCTCTGCTATAAAATGTTCATGTGCACTGAATTATGCGGGATGATGGAGGGATGGAATCAGCCCCCCACCTCACCGGCAAAGTGGCAGGCCGCAAAATGACGGGAGTCGATTTCACGCAGAGCCGGTTCCTTCCGGCTGCAAAGATCACGCGCGTAGATGCAGCGGGTGTGAAATCGACACCCCGAAGGCGGATCGATCGGGCTGGGGACATCACCCTTGAGAATGATGCGCTTGTGCTTGCGCTTCGGATCCGGCATGGGGGAGGCGGAGAGCAGCGCCTGTGAATAGGGGTGCAGCGGCCTTTTGTAGAGGTCCTTGCTGGGGGCCAACTCGACGATCTTTCCCAGGTACATCACCGCCACACGGTCGCTGATGTGCTCGACCACGTGCAGATCGTGTGAGATAAAAAGGTATGTCAGGCCGAATTCCTGCTGCAGGTCCTTGAGCAGATTGAGCACCTGGGCCTGGATCGACACGTCCAGGGCCGAAACCGCCTCATCACAGACGATCAGCTCGGGATTCAACGCCAGGGCCCTGGCAACACCGATCCGCTGCCGTTGACCGCCTGAAAACATGTGCGGATAGCGTCGCATCTGCTCCGGCCGCAACCCGACGACGTCCAGCAGGTAGAGCACCCGCTCCTCCCTTTGTTTTCTATTTTTCATACCGTGAACCAACAATGGTTCGCCGATGATCTGGGCGATCGTCTTGCGGGGGTTCAGGGAGGAAAAAGGGTCCTGAAAGATGATCTGCATCTGCTTGCGCAGACCGCGCATTTCTTTCGAATCGCAGGCCAGTAAGTTTCGACCCTTGAAGATCACTTCTCCGGCTGTCGGTTCCTCCAGTCGCAGGATGGCGCGACCAAAAGTGGTTTTACCGCAGCCGGATTCACCGACCAGCCCCATGGTTTCACCGGAACGGATGGTCAGGCTCACGTCGTCGACGGCCTTCACCGCCGCCACCTCTTTCAGGAACACACCGCCACGGATGGGATAGTATTTTACGAGATTTCTGGCTTCTACCAGGTCGTCGTTCCGGCTGTTTTCAGGCATATTTCAAACACCGTGCGGTGTGGTTGTCACCGACGCCGTACATGTCGGGTTCGATGCGGCGGCAATCGTCGAAGACATCCGGGCAACGGTCGCTGAACAGACAGCCGCTGGGCAGGTTGAACAGCGAGGGAACGACCCCCGATATGGTGCTCAGACGACCGTCTTTGGTTTTACGGCC
The DNA here is from genome assembly GCA_029287875.1 of Desulfobacteraceae bacterium. Lineage (GTDB taxonomy): Bacteria > Desulfobacterota > Desulfobacteria > Desulfobacterales > SG8-13 > JARFQH01. Next base: position 4,876 of record JARFQH010000101.1, read on the forward strand.
AAGAACCGGTATCGATTGCATCAAACCCACGGTGTAGGGATGTTTGGGATCGGCGAAAAGCGTTTCGACATCAGCGTACTCCATCATTTTACCGGCATACATCACCGCCACGTGTTGGGCCATTTCGGCAATCACGCCCAGATCGTGGGTGATGAAGAGGATCGCGGCACCGGTTTCGTCTTTTAGCTTGTTCATCAGGTCCAGAATCTGGGCTTGGATGGTGACATCGAGCGCGGTGGTCGGCTCGTCGGCAATCATCAGTTTGGGATTGCAGGCCAGCGCCATTGCGATCATCACCCGTTGGCGCATGCCGCCGCTCATTTGGTGCGGATAGTCGGACAACCGCTTTTGCGGTGCTGGAATGCCGACCAACTGGAATATCTCCACGACACGCCGACGTGTCTCTTTACGGGAGAAGTGCTGGTGCAGGCGGATGACCTCGCCGACCTGGTCGCCCACCGTGAACACCGGATTCAGTGAGGTCATCGGCTCCTGAAAAATCATGGAAATCCGGTTGCCGCGAATCCGACGCATCTGCCTCTCGCTGAGTTCCAGAAGATCGGTGCCGTCGAAGAAAATCTTCCCTCCGACGATTTTGCCGGGCGGCTCCGGTATGAGTTGGATAATGGAATGGGCGGTCACGCTCTTGCCGCATCCGGACTCACCCACAAGCCCGATGGTTTGGCCGGAATGAACCGAGAAACTGACTTCATCGACCGCCTTGGCCACCTGACCGCGGACGAAGAAATGGGTTTTCAGGTTTTGGATGTCTAAAAGCATGCTTTATCATCAATCTCTCAAGCGCGGGTCCAGTGCGTCGCGGAGACCATCGCCCAACAGGTTGAAACCGAGGACGGCCATCAGGATGGCGATACCGGGAAAGGTCATCACCCAGGGGGCGCGCAGAATCAATCCCCGGCTTCTGGCGATCATGGCCCCCCACTCGGGGGTCGGCGGCTGGGCACCCAACCCCAGAAAACTCAGTGCCGCAGCATCCAGGATCGCCGAGGCCATGCTGAGTGTCGTCTGCACGATAAGAGGCCCCATGCAGTTGGGCAAAATGGCCAAGAAAATAATGCGCAGATTTCCGGCGCCGATGGCGCGGGCCGCCATGACGTAATCCTTTCCACACTCTTCCAGCACGCTGCCCCGCACGATGCGGGCAAACCGGGGCACGTAGGTAATCCCGATGGCCATCATGGCATTCTGAAGGCTGGGACCGAGGTAAGCAACGACAACGATCGCCAGCAGCAGGTAAGGAAAAGCCAGCAGCATGTCCATGAGGCGCATGATGATACTGTCGATCTTCCCCTTGTAGTAGCCCGAAAACGAGCCCAGCAGCGTACCGCAGAAGAAGGCCAGGCCGACGCTGACAATCGCTACCAGCAGGGAAACCCGCGCACCGTAAATGATCCGTGACAGGGTGTCCCGTCCCAGTTCGTCGGTACCCAGAATGTATTTTGTGGTCCCCTCTTCATGCCACAGTGGCGGCTTGAGTTGATCGTACAGCTCTGTCTCCAGCGGGTTATGGGGGCTGAGCAAGGGCGCGAAAATAGCGGTCAGAACAAAAACGGTAATGACCACCAGGCCGGCTATGGCGGTCTTGTTGCGCCACAGCTGGCTCAGTTGTTCCACCATCGGATGGCGGAGTTGCGGATCTTTATTTTTAGTTCGCGCGGTCATCATAATGGAGCCGACCCGAATTTTTCGATTGTCCCGCTGTCGCCAGCAACCAGCTTGGACCCAGTGTTTTTGGAGCGGCAAAGCCGCGTTTCATAAAATCGCCCCAAGGCGATTTTATCATTGCATACTCATTCTCGGATTAATGACCGCATATAGAACGTCGACACACAGGTTGATGAGAACAAAGAGGCCGGCGATAAAAAGCGTGCCACCCTGGATGACCATGTAATCGCGCTGCATGACCGCATCGTACATCCACTTGCCCACACCGGGCCAGGCAAATATGGTCTCGGTCAGAATAGCACCACCCAGCAGAACGCCAAACTGAAGGCCGATGGTGGTAACAACCGGGATGAGGGCATTGCGCAGGGCATGTTTGAAAATGACCGTGAGGTTCGAGAGCCCTTTGGCTTTGGCCGTCTTGATATAATCCTGGCGCAAGACGTCCAGCATGGCCGAACGGGTCATCCGCGCCACAATGGCCGTGGGGATGGTGCTCAGGGTCACCGCCGGCATTATGATGTGCCACACGGCATCCCTCAGGGCCGCCCAGTTGCGGGTCAGGATGGCGTCCAGAATATAAAAGTTGGTGATCACATCCAAATCGATCCCGATACTCAAGCGACCCGAGAGCGGCAACCAACCGAGGTTGAGGGAGAAAATCAGCATGAACACCAGCCCCAGCCAGAAGATCGGCATGCTGACCCCTGCCAGCGCCCCGATCATGCTGACATAATCAAAAATAGAATATTGCCTGGTGGCTGAAATAATCCCTAAGAGGACACCAAAAAAGCAGCTGATGCACAGCGCCACGAGGGACAGCTCAATGGTGGCCGGAAACCGTTGTAGCACCTCGGTCCAGACCTTCTGGCGAGTCCAGATGGTCTCCCCCAGGTCACCTTTCAACAACCGCTTGAGAAAGAGGCCGTACTGGACATAAAGAGGTTCGTTGAGTCCGAGGTGTTCTCGCATCTGCGCCAAAGACTCAACCGTGGCGCGTTCACCCAACAGCAGTTCAGCCGGGTCTCCGGGCGTCATATGCAACATGAGAAAGACGATGACAGAAACGCCCAGCAGCGTGGGAATCAGGATCAATAATCTTCGAATCACGTATGCCAGCATGACAATCGATTTTACCTTTTTGACAGTGCCCATCCCGGTTTCGCGCACGCCAACCGACAGGGCAGAACCGGTCTAAGGCCCTGCCTTCTCCTTGACCGGTTTCTCCATTTCAATCTGGCTTTTTTTCTAACTAATTAGAATACTTATAGAATAAGCAGGTTACTCCAACCAGACGTTTTTCATTCTTACCGAGCTGGTGGGGTGCAGTTTGAAGTCTTTCACATTTTTGAGCGCCGGCCAGATAACCGTCGAATGGGCCACCGAGATGACGGGGACCTCGTCGTAGATCAACTGCTGGGCCTCTTCGTAGATTTTAGCCCTTTCGTTCTGATCGATGGTTTGACGCCCTTTGACCATGAGTTCGTGATACTTCTCGTTGTGCCACTGGGTCCGGATGGCCGATGAGGCCAGGCCGTCGAAGAGCACGGCCAGAAAGTTGTCCGGATCGCCGTTGTCACCGGTCCAGCCGAGCTGAAAAAGATCCATGTCCTCCGGCTGTTCCCGCTGGCGTTTCAGGTAGGTCCCCCACTCGAAGGTGACCACCTTGGCCGTGATCCCAACCTTGGCCAGATCTGCCGCCATGGCTTCGCCGATCTTCAGACCATCGGGGTTGTAAGGACGGGGAACCGGCATCGACCACAGCGTGATCTCGCCCAGTCCCTTACCATCGGGAAAACCGGCCTTTTTCAACAGTTCCTTGGCCTTCTCAGGATCATATGCAAAGCCCGGAACCTTGTCATTGTATCCCCACATGGTGGGCGGAATCGGGTTCTTGGCCACCTGCCCCATCCCCTGGTAGATGTTGTCTACGATGGCCTTGCGGTTGATCGCGTAGGCAATGGCCTTGCGCACGTCAACGCTGCTCTTCCAAGGTTCCTTGGTGTGATTAAATGACAGGTAGCCGATGTTCATTCCCGGCTGGGTCGGTAGAATAAGGTTTTTGTCTTTTTCCGCCAAAGCAATGTCGGCCGGGTTGGGGAACTGACAGATGTGAATATTGCCGGTTTTGAGTTCCAGAAAACGGACCGAGTTTTCCGGAATCGATCTGAAGATGAGCTGGTCTAAGTAAGGCCCGCCAGATTTGTCCCAGTAGTCGGGATTTTTCTCCAGAATGATCCGATCGTCCTTGACCCATTTCACGAACTTGAACGGGCCGGTGCCGACAGGATTTCGAATGAACTCTTTGGGGTTTTGCATGAAGGCCGCAGGACTGATGATGTCGGCAAAATCCATTCCCATGTTGGCCAGAAACGGCGCTTCCACCCTCTTGAGCTTAAAGACGACGGTGTATTCATCCACCGCCTCGATGGCGCCGACGGTGTCATCCATTTCCATAGACACCCAATACTCCGGCGGTCTCTCCTGGGCCGGGACTTCGAGGGGTTTGCCGAAGAATTTTACATTGCGGTCTTTCATCATGCGGCCGATGGAGAACACGACGGCATCGGCATTGAAGGGCGTTCCGTCGTGGAACTTGACACCCTTGCGAAGATGGAAGGTGTAGGTCAATCCGTCCGGTGAAATATCCCACGACTCAGCCAGACCCGGTTCCAACGCAGTGGATTCGTCTTTATAAAATACGAGTGCTTCGTAGATATTGTCGCAGATCATGAAGGAGTTTCCGTCGGTTTCGTAAGCCGGATCCAGCCCGACGCTGTCTCCTCCGCGGCCGAACACGAGGGTTCCGCCCTGTTTGGGCCCTGCAATGGCAGTACCTGCCAGGACAATTACAAGCACGCTCATCAAAACCGCCAATCGTTTCATCATCTACCTCCTTTGGGTTCCATGTTACTTGTGGACGGGGGCACGCCCCCTCTAACTACGGCAGTCAGGTTGTCCATATATTTATCGAGGACTTCGTAAAGCTTGAAGACACTGGCAATGTTGACGTGCTCCTCGGCCGTATGCTGGCTCATATCGCCGTCTGCGCCCCAGACGATCCCTTTGATACCGAACTGGCTCAGGTGGCGGGCGTCACTGGCACCATGTTCGAAACCGGTTCCGGTCCCCGCTGCGATTTTCAGCAGTTCGTCAAGGTAAGGCGATTCACCTCCCATGAAAAGCGGTTCCTTTTCCTCGATCACCAGACGGCCGTTAATCTTACCCTGTATCGCCTCGACCAGTGCATCTACGTCGTCGTTTTCGGTATAGCGGATGTCGAACAGTGCCTCGGCACAGTCCGGAACCTGGTTGACCGATGCCCCCGCCTTGACCCGGCTGAAATTGATGGTCCGGTGCCAATGATCCGGCAAGGTATCTTTAAAGAAAGTCCGGATAACACGATAATCTTCGATCAGCTTCTCGATGGCGTTCTCACCGAGCCAGGGCCGGGCACCATGGGCGGATTTACCCTCGGTGATCAGCTTGAGACGCAGGATTCCCTTTTCTTTGACGACGATTTTGTCGACACTGCCGCCGTCCAAGGCGATGCAAAAATCGGCTTTGACCAGGGGAAGCACTTTCTTGGCGCCGTTGGCCCCACCGATCTCCTCGTCGGTTGTGATCAGAATGCCGAAAGGCAGGTCCTGCTGACCACCGCCTCGGTTGCGGCACCGCTGCAAGTGTTCCTTGAGGAGTGCCAGCGAGAGGGCGGCCGCATACTTGTCATCGATACTGCCACGACCGAAGAGCTTGCCGTCCTGCCGCCGGGGCTCGAACAAGGCGTCTGCGCCCTCCACCACGTCGATATGGGACATCAGGATCACGGCAAATTGTCCGCTTCGCGGCACGGCCAGAAGGGAGGGGTAGTTCTGAAAGTTCAGCCGCTGGTAATCGATGGCGTTGGCACTGAAAAACTCTTCGATGTAATTGGCACAACGCTGAATTTCAGACGGATTGCTATGAGTGGATTTGAACCGGATCAGGTCTTCGGTCAGGCGGATGGTTTCTTCCATTTGAACGGACTCCGAATCGTTAAAAATATAAGATTGTATGGGTTGAGATGAGGTCTTTCTTCATACTTAGCAGCAGAATTCGAGTACGGCAAGAACATTTAGCCATCGACGATTGGGGGCCGCCCATTCTGAAGAAAAATTTGAGATTGGCAGGTCGATCTGCTATGATAATAAATAATTGAGTGGAGAAAAACATGATAAACTTTCATCCCCATAAGCCTAAATTTTTGATCATTTATGTCCTGCTATGGTTTGGGTTGGTATCGTTGGGCATCGGAAGGGCAGTCGACCCGTCTGAGTCTCTGGTCACCGCCGCCGAAATGGGCCTGCTGGATGACGTGCGGCAAATGCTCGACTCGGGTGCCGATCCCGACGGTCGGAATTCATCCGGTTGGACGGCCCTGATGCAGGCGTCCATGAATGGTCATACGGAGATCGCTCAGCTGCTGATCGCCCACGGAGCCGATGCCAACACCAGAGGGGACGCCGGATGGGAGGCATTGATGCTGGCTGCCCAGTTCGGCCACAAAGACATCGTTCGCATTTTACTGCGGCAAAAAGCCGAGGTGAACGCGGTCAGCAGGAACGGATCGACGGCACTGATGTTTGCCGCGGGTAATGGCCACTACGACATTGTGCAGGATCTCCTGCAAACGGGTGCCGATATCTCTATGAAAGACTATATGGGCCGAACCGCGCTCATGTTTGCAGCCATTGACGGCCACGACCGGATTGCCCGTCAACTGATAAAAAGCCGATCCGATGTCAACGTGGTCGACAAGGAAGGCAACACAACTCTCATGCTGGCCGTCAAATGCGGCCACGAAGACGTCGTTCGTTCTCTGCTGGCCGCCTGTCCCGACCTCAAACTGAAGGATGGCAACGGGAAAACCGCATTGCAATTAGCAGAGGAGAAACAGGCTCACCAAATCATCGAACTGTTAAATTCGCCACCGCCGTGCCATTAAGCGCTTGGCCGCACGGCTTGGTGGTGCAACGCTACGAGCTTTCGATAGAGAGCTACCGCCGTTTGAGGGCAAGTTTAAGTGTCGGGCGCACTTTTTTTCGCCCTCGCTGCTTCACAACCGTAAAGGATTTGAACAAATGCCGAAAGGCAGAGACCCCATTTCTGACGAAACCAGAATAACGGCGCGCCTGATCGACTTGATCTGTGACATGACCATCTCCCAGCAGCTTGAGTTGTTGGGCCAACTGGATAGTCGGCAGTACAAGAGCGGTCGCGCCGGTCACCGGCGCGATCGTACAATTTTGGTCGATTATGAAGTCAATAATCTCCTGCGCCAGGATTTTATCCGCGACATCAGTAACGTCGGTGTGTTTATCGAAACCCCCACTCCCCCTCCCGTCGGCGAAAAAATTCGGCTCTCTTTTTCCCTGGCGGATGCCAAAAAACCGATTAGGGTTACCGGCCGGATCGTTCGATCCACCGAAAAGGGTTTTGCCGTCGCCTTTCGACGCAAGACCCGTAAATAAAAAATCCGTCGATCGCCGATTCCCGCAAAAATCCATTTCGAATTTTTTCATCATTTTGACTTTTTTAAAAATGGATATAAATTACAGGCGGATCGCAAACCACCGGAAGTGTACTCGACTTTCCGAAAAAACTGAACGAATTCAATCGTAATGAGTCTTATAATACCGATTGACTTCTCGTTTACTCAACCATTATACCCGACACCCATTTTCAGGTACCGGCAAGTGAAATGTGACGCCGCTTTCGACTATCTTTTCGTAAATGGTGAACTGCGCCCTTCGTATGAGGCGGCCATCTTCGATCGGATCGACGGCAACAGCGTGTACGAGGTTATCAAGTTGATTGAGGGCGTTCCACTGTTTTTCGAAGATCACATGGCCCGCATGCAAAGATCGGCGGCACTGCTGGGCGCCGGCATTGAAAAACCGCCCGCACAGGTGCGGGCTGAAATCAACGAGCTGGTGGAAAAAACCGGCTGCGCCGATATCAACGTTAAACTGGTGTGGTATCCGGGAAAAAAGGGGTCGATTTTTCTGACCTATTTCGTCCGGCAGGATTTCCCGGATGATGGGGCGTACCGACGGGGCGTCCATACCATTCTATACGACGGTGAGCGTCGAAACCCGCAAATAAAAGCCGTCAAGACCTCCTACCGCGAACGCGTCAGGGCTGAGCGCGAAGCCGCAGGCGCATACGAAGCCTTACTGGTGGACGACAAGGGATTTGTATCCGAAGGCACCCGGTCAAACCTGTTCTTTCTGATCGACCATCAGCTCTGCACACCTCCTTCCGACGCCGTCCTTCTGGGGGTGACCCGCCGGCATGTCATGGCCCTTTGCCGGGCGCTGGCAATCGACGTTCAGGAAAAGATGTTGCACAAGGATGATCTCAACCGGATAGAGGCCGCGTTTATCACCGGTACGACGATCGACATCCTGCCGATTGGATCGATCGGCCGCCTGCAGCTCGCCTCGGTCGGACATCCGGTAATCCAGACCATCACCCGGGCATTCACCGAAGAGGTGTCCGCCTGCATCGCAGCCGAAAAAACCGGTTCCTCCCGCGAGGCCGCCGCTAAAAATTGATTGCACCAGACGGTGGATTAGACCCCTATCAGAAGGAGTTTGGCATGAAAAACGCACTAAAATGGGCACTGATTGCAGTGGGCGGGGTGGTGACCCTGATCATCCTGATACTTCTCGTTTTGCCTTTCTTTGTCGACGCTGAAAAATACAAACCGTTGCTTGAAAACAAAGTGAAAGAAATGACCGGTCGACCCTTTACGGTCGGTGGAGACGTAGATCTTTCTTTCTTTCCGTTTGTCGGCGTCTCTTTTTCCGATCTTCACTTGGGCAATCCGCCGGACTTCGACGCTACGGATTTCATTTCCATCAAATCCTTCGAGGTGCGGGTCAAATTGTTGCCGCTTCTCTCACGCGATGTTCAAGTCAAGCGCTTCGTTGTGAAAGAACCGCTAATTGTGCTGATTAAGAGCAAGCAAGGCCGCGGGAACTGGGAGTTTACCACTCAAAATACCGGAAAATCGTCACCGGAAACCGCTCAGAAGCCCACTTCGGAAAAGCCCCTCGAAGGTCTGCCGATCCGCTCTCTGACGGTCGGTGATTTTTCCGTCACAAATGGCTCGATTGCCTGGATCGACAAAGCCACCGACATGCGCAAGACCGTCGACCAACTCGACTTGGTGCTCGCGGATCTCTCCTTCGATCGACCCATCGGGTTGACGTTGTCTGCCCGCATAGACGACAAACCGGTTGCGATTAACGGCACAGTCGGTCCGATCGGTCAGGATCCGGGCAAGGCCACCATTCCGCTGAATCTGGACGTCAAGGCCCTGTCCGATCTGGCATTGACACTGAAAGGCACTGTGGCATCACCGGCTGACAATCCCCGCGCCGACCTGACGGTCAATATCTCCGAGTTTTCTCCCCGTAAACTTCTGGCGCAATTGGGTCAGTCCAAGGTGATCGATACCGCCGATTCGGGGGTTTTGAGCAAGATGTCGATGCAGGCCGCCATTGCGGGCGGAACCGATAAAATTTCGGTCTCGAAGGGCACGATGACGCTCGATGACACCAGGATCAATTTTAACGCCCGCCTGGCTGAATTTTCGCGCCCCGACATCGCCTTCGAGGCCGACCTGGATCGGATCAACATCGATCGCTACCTGCCGTCCAAAACCGATAAAAATTCCGCTGCCGCAACCGGGGCCAGTCAAGAAGGCCAAACGACGACGGTTGCTCCAAAGCCGGGTGGAACGGACGATAAAAAGAAACCCGATTACACGTCACTGCGCCGGTTGGTGCTGGACGGAAAAGTAAAAGCCGGCGAAGTGACCGTCAGTAAGGCCAAGCTCAGCAATTTTCTCATGACGATCCGCGGCAAGGACGGTGTCCTGCGAGTCGAACCACTGCAGATCGATCTTTACGGCGGCAACCTCAATCTGAACGGCAACATGAACGTCAGTCAGAACGTTCCGCGCAGCACAGTCAAGCTCCAACTCAAAAATGTTCAGGCCGGTCCGCTATTGAAAGATCAAAGCGATAAGGATTTTCTGGAAGGTACGACCGATGCGGCCGGCGATCTCTCCTTCAGCGGGGATGACGCCGAAACCATCAAAAAGACCCTGAACGGCAGAGGTGATCTCCGCTTCTCAAACGGGGCCATAAAAGGAGTAGACCTGGTCGCCATGATTCAAAATATCAGGGCTGCCTTCGGCGACGGGCAAGCCATCCCGGCCGGTTCTCAAACAGACTTTACCGAATTGTCGGTACCGTTTACAATCAACAATGGGGTCGTCGACACGAGTCAAACCAATCTGCAGTCGCATGTTTTGGATGTTCTGGTCGTTGGAAAAGCAAACCTGGTGAGCGAAATTTTGGATTTCCGGGTAGAACCCAAGGTGGTCCGAAAGCTCGGAAGACAGGATGATAAAAAGGATTATTCAAATGTGACGGTACCGGTTCTGGTCAGCGGCACCTTCTCTGCTCCGAAATTTTCACCGGATCTCGAATCGGTGGCAAAACAGCAAATCCAGGAAAAACTGCTCGAATCCGATAAAGTTCAAAAATACATCGAAAAGAAGGGGCTTAAAAAATATGAGGAACCGGCCAAGAACCTTTTGAAAAACTTTCTTAAGTAAAGATAAAGCAGGGCCGCATGGCCCTGCTCTCGAAAATGTAAAATACGGTGATCAGGCTATCGCATAGACACCCCTACCGACATTCTTGACTTTGCCCTGCTTCTTCAGTTTAAAAACGGCATTCGATACCTGCCGCTGACCGAAACCGGTCTTTTTGAGAATGGCAACATGAGCAATGCCACCACCGGCGTTTCTGATAACCTCGAGAACAGAGTCTACAATGGAAGAGGACCCTTTCACCGATGGCGGGGTTTTCTTAGCCGTAGATTTCTTGGGTGTTTTCGCCTTGACCACTTTTTTTACGCGCTTGGTTTTCGCGGTGACCTTGGCTTGTGGTTTGGTTACCTTTCCGACCTGTGTTGCAATCGCATTAATTTCTTTACTAATGGTTTTCAGGTCGGCAGCAATGTTTTTTAACAACTTTACCGTTTCAGCCATTTTCCCTCCAATAAGATAAGTTTTCGAAAGCACTTCGATCGTGCCGTTTGAATTGACTCCATAAATATAAACCGACAAATTTGCAACAATTATTTATGGGCGGAAACTATCGGCTTTAAGACAAAGGGTTTTGGCAAGGCCAGAGGGAGAAGGCTGTATTGTATATACGCCGACGACCGATAACACAGTCCAAACCCTTTATCTTAAGGCCTATAAGGTCGTTTCACCGCCGATAGTATATAGAGCTCCGCCTGATCGACAAACTCTTTAACGGCGAAGCCATAGGGTCCGAGCAATTTCTTTGTTTCAGATTTCAAGGGAAAGTCGTCCAGCGGATAGGGAGAGCCTTGTCTGAGCGATTCGATAAAGGCTTTGCCCAGCGGGTGGCTGATGATCATGCGCCCGGCGGGTTTCAACATGCGACTGATATTTTTCAGGGCGCCCGCCTTGTCGGCAATATTCGGATAGCAGGCATTGATGAAAACAACATCAAGGCTTTCGTCGGGTAAGGCAAGTTCTCTGACATCTTTCTGAATGGTCTTGACGTCGGAGTAATTCTCTTTTAGTCGCCTCAACATCGCTTCGGAAAGATCACAGGCATAGATGCAGCCAGGCTCGTACTGTCTAATTATGGGAATCAAAATGCCGGTTCCGGCTCCCACATCCAGTACCGAATCGCCTGTCTCGATTTCGGCCGCCGTCACGATTTTTTCAAGCCGCTCGGGGACGCCTGCCGGCAAGGGGGGGTCGAACAAATGGTAAAGCCTGTTGAAATGGTCACGCTGGATGCGATTGATCCGTTCGATTTCATTTTGAGTCGGCGTTTTAAAAAGGCCCACCTTTTTACCTTTAATCTAAAATGTGATTAACCTACCCGCTCTTTTCGGAAACCTTCTTCCTCAGTATCGCAAGCATTTCGGCGGGTGTCTGCCGGCTCAAGATGTCATTGAACTGTGTCCGGTAGTTGCTCACCAGGCTGACGCCTTCGATAACAAGGTCGTATACTTTCCAATCACCATCCCTTCGGATCAGCCGATAGGTTATCGGAATCTTTTTGTCACTGGAAACAATGTTGCTGTCGACTTCAGCTTTTTTTTCCGACAGCATTGTTTGCTTAGCGAACACAACCTTTTCGTCGGTGTACTTCAACAACTGCCCCATGTAGTTTTTCTCCAGCAGCAGGCGGTAGAGGTCGACGAATTCGCTGCGCTGGCCGTCATCCAATTTCAGCCAGTTTCGACCGAGTGTCATTCTCGAAAGATAAATATAGTCGAAGGTTTCATCGGCCGCCTTTTCGAGTTGTTTGACCTTGGCATCCTCTTCGAGGCTCTTGTCGCCCAGAATCTTCACGATCCGATCGACCCGAGTTTCAATAATCGTCAGCGGTTCGTCGGCATGGGCGCTCGTCGCAACACAGATGACTATGCCGATTATAACTGCTGCTGCTCCTTTAATCATATGTCACCTCTTCGTGTAGGGGCCACTTCACTTCTTGACATCACCGAATGCATACTTGCCGATCAGTTCGTTCAGATCGGTCGGAGACTGGGTTTCGGTAATTGTTTCGCCGGGTTTTAACAGTTCGCCGGCACCGCCGGGAGCGATGTCCATGTAACGATCCCCGATCAGACCTTCGATTTTTATGGCGGCAAGGGCGTCGTCATAGATTTTTATGCCCTTGTTGATCCTCATTTCCACAATTACGGCCTGTTCGTCCTGAACCATTTTGAAATTCGCGACCCGACCGATTTCGAGGCCCAGCATGTTGACCGGATTACCCTCCCTCAAACCGGTGACCCGGTTGAAGCGTGCATTCAGAGCATAGGTGTCGTCATCTAAGATGCCGACATTGCCGAGCTTGATGGTCATGTAACCGATGCAGACCAGTCCGGCAACAACAAAGATGCCCACCACCGTTTCTTTCGAGTATTTTTTCATTTCGAGTTACCTCCTCTTTCGCAAGAAAACCGCGCTATCGGCCTGAGATCGAACCGGGCGAATTCGATGATCGAGTCGAGTTCAACTTGGGGTTGGCCGCGGGCCAGTCCTCCCAAAATCGTGAATTCGAAACACTCCTCACTTGAGGTCGCTTTGCGGATCAAAGCCGAAAGGCTTTCGAGGCCGTGTTCCTGTAAATCCCGTGTGAAATCATTCATAATGTGCTCGGCTTCCTCGCGGTTGGAGAACGGCAGCAACGAGGCAAATTCATCTATGGTCTGGCGTGTGGAAAAGGCTCCCACCAGGCCAAAGTGCTTGTTGAACAGAACAATCTGCGGATCGGTGACCAGCGCCCGCGCCAGTGCCGTCCGCTTTTGCATACCGCCCGATATTTCAGCCGGGTACTTATGGGCCACGTCGGTCAGCTCGGTCTGCTCGATACGCGCCATTACTTTTTCTGCGATCTCTTTGCGTGTCAGCGATGTGGTCCGGCGCAGCGCCAGGGCAATGTTGTCGAAGACCGTCATGGAGTCAAAGAGCGCGTTGTTTTGAAACATGTAGCTGATCCGCGCAAGCGTGGCATTCCATTCTTTATTGCTCATCCGGTCGATGGGTTTACCACGGTAGAGGATCTGGCCCCAGTCGGGCTTTAGCAAGCCGACGATATGCTTCAGGGTAACGCTCTTACCGCTCCCGCTCAGACCGATCAGGGTGCTCACTTCTCCTTCGAAGATCTTAAAATTCACACGATCGAGAACCGTCCGTCCGTCAAAGCTTTTGGTGACGTCCACGAATTCAATCAGGGGTTCTTTTATCATCCGGTGATACCTAAAGGATAAACGAGGTCACGACGTAGTCGGCGACAAGAATCATCACACACGAGAGCACGACCGCCGAAGTGGTAGACAGACTCACACCCTTGGCACCGTGGCCGTCGGAGCGCATATGAGTAAAAAAGCCCTGAAAGCAGCAGATGGTAATGACCAGAATCGAAAACACGAGCGCTTTGATGAACCCGCCGCGGATGTCTTCGAACTGCGTGCTGGACACCACGCGATAGAAATAGGAGCCCGAATTGACGCCCAGCAGCAGACATCCGCTGACCCAGCCGCCCATGATGCCGACCAGGTCGAAAAACGCGGTCAATATGGGGAAGCTGATCAACCCGGCCGCAATCCGCGGGCTGACCAAATACCCGAGGGGATCGATGCGCATGGTCTGCAAGGCATCGATCTGCTCGGATATTCGCTGAATACCGATCTCGGCTGTCATTGCCGAACCGGCCCGGGCCGTGATCATGATAGCGGTCAACACCGGCCCCAACTCCCGGATCAACGACAGGCTCACGGCCGTGCCCAACACGCCTGCCGAACCGAACTTGATGAGCACATAATAGAGCTGCAGCCCCATCACCATTCCCGTGAACAGACCGACCAGCATAACGATAGTGGCGGACCGCGCACCGATAAAGTAGATCTGGTGCAGGATTTCCGGTATCTGCTTGATCCGGAAGATCATCACGAAGGCTCGCAGAAAAAAAAGGACAACGGCCCCCAGGTTGTTGTTCAGCCGGATGGCGATGCGTCCGAACGGATCGAAGATGGTCGGTTTGCTCGAGGGTCCCTCTTCCAAAGAAGAATTTTCAGATACAACCTCTTCAAAAACGTCTTTACTCATGATCATTTCCTGTCGGTTGCGGAGAATCCGTTAGAGAAGTCATAGCCATGAAACACCTGGCAACCGATGCAGCCGATGCTTTGAATGGCTAAAAGATAACCTGCATACCCAAAATTACAATACTTTAGAGTTTCGTTCCATCGGAATGACGACCGCCGGCGACTCATCGCGCAGGCCGGTCGAGAAAGCTGCCGGCACTGAAAGCGCGGCTCTTCTGCGACCGCTTGATGCTTGACAAGCCGAAGGCCGGAACTATGATTTCATTATTATCGACACGCAGACGGCATCCTTCGGCCTTGCGCTTCGTCGGTTAATACAACCCTCATCAAAAGGGCAAGACAATAATAAAGAGCCAAAAACGAGAGCTTGTTTTAACTCATGTCAATCCACAAATTACCGAAAGGAGAATCTAAAAATGAAATCGTTGCGCATGGTCGTTGCAGGTCTATTGCTTAGTGTCGGGTCTGTCTGGGCCGCGGACATGACGGTGACGATCAATTCCCTCGACGAAGGTGGTGTGGGACCGTCCATCGGAACGATCAGGGTCTCTTCGAGTCCCTATGGAACGATTTTTACACCGGATGTCAATGGCCTGACACCCGGCCTGCATGGTTTTCACGTTCACGAAAACCCGAGTTGCGCGGCTGCCGAGAAGGATGGGAAATCAGTCCCTGGACTGGCAGCCGGCGGGCATGACGACCCCTCTGGAACCGGCCGGCACGATGGACCGTATGGTCAGGGGCATTTGGGTGATCTTCCGCCACTGTATGCCGATCAGGATGGACACGCCACTCTACCGGTGCTGGCGCCGCGCATCAAGGTCTCCGATCTCAAGGGGCGCTCACTCATGATCCACGCCGGCGGCGACAATTACTCGGATAGCCCGCAGAAACTCGGCGGCGGCGGGGCCAGGGTGGCTTGTGGTGTAATTAAATAAAACGGGACAAACAAATTGACCAAAATTGTGCAGGATTTTGGTTTGTGTTCCAGGCGCGTTAAATATCGCATGCTTACCGTACGCGGTCTTTAAGGGCCTCGGCAATGACATCCAGGGCACGTCTAACCAGTTTTTTTTCCGCTTGGGACCCCATGTGGCCGAGCCGGAAAACCTTGCCGGCCAGTTGACCGTAGCTGCCACCGACCACAAGTCCCCGTTTGCGCGCTGCGGTGTCGAAGTCGGACCATGACATCGCTGCCGGCAGGTAGACGGCTGTGACCGTGGGTGACGGAACAGCGCCAGGTGCAGGAAAAATTGTCAGCCCGATATCTTCGAGCCGGCGGCGGCAGTCGTCAGCCACCACGGCATGGCGCTCGAAGACCGCTGCCAGCCCTTCGGTGAGGATCATTTCTGCACCGGCGTGAAGAGCCGCCAGACCGTGCCAGTTCGGTGTATAGGGAAAATAACGCGTCTTTTGAACATGACGAAAGGGATTCAACGCGTCGTATCCTAAATAGTTCACCTGTTCGACAATCTCCCAGGCATTCTCGCTAACCGATAGAAAGGCCATATCAGGGGGCGCACTCAAGCACTTCTGAGCGCCTCCCAGACACAAGTCGATATGCCAATCATCCGTTAAAACCGGTACGCCGCCGATGCTGGAAACGGCATCGACATAGAGCAGCGGCACCCCGTGCTCTTTCTTCAAACGACCGAGATCCGCTATCGGGTTAAGGGTACCGGAAGGCGTCTCACAATGCACGGCAGTCATCATTTTTGGTTTGAAAGCCGCAATCGCCTGTTCGATTTCGCGTGTATCGGATATCGTTTGATCGTCGGGCAGGCTGACTTTACGCACCTCGGCCCCGACCGCAGCCGCCATATCGGCAATGCCGTGACCGAACAAACCGGTGGCAACGGACAGCACCCGGTCACCGGGTGACAAGCAGCTCTTAAGAGCACTCCAGAGAACCACCATGCCCTCGCCGGACTGGATCACCACCGTGTCGGTTGTCGCCATTATCCGCTGCAGCCCGGCGACCGTGCGATCATAAAGGTCGAAAAACTCGGTTTCCAGATC
This sequence comes from Desulfobacteraceae bacterium, assembly GCA_029287875.1. GTDB lineage: Bacteria > Desulfobacterota > Desulfobacteria > Desulfobacterales > SG8-13 > JARFQH01. Next base: position 21,301 of record JARFQH010000101.1, read on the forward strand.
GGCCGAGCCGTAATCAGCCGTCAGGGCTTCGATCACGGCCCGTGGCAAACTGACCGGTCCGGGGACCATGGGTATGGGATATTTTTCCATCGTAGTCACCTCTGGTTGAAAAATTACTCATATGTTTGTATACGCCTTTGGAGAACAGACTGCAAATACGCAATATATTTTAACGCTGTGCATAAAGGAACGAAGATGAGGATTCCGTCTCGAGAAAACTGTTACCGGCTCATACGCGAGATGCGCATGATGGAACATATCGTGCGGCATTCCCTGCAGGTCTGTCGCGTGGCGGAGTTACTGGTGCAACAGCTTGGCGAAAAGGGGCGGACACTCAACCGGGACCTGGTCCAGGCCGCGGCTTTGCTGCACGACATCACCAAGACCCGCAGCCTGACAACCGGAGAGAAACATTCTGAAAGCGGCTGTGACCTGCTTGTCGATCGCGGTTACGCGGAGGTGGGTGACATTGTCCGACAACATGTCAAGTTGGACACCTATTTCGCCAGCGACACGCCGTCAGAAGCCGAAATCGTCAACTACGCCGACAAACGGGTCCTGCACGACCGCATCGTCAGCCTGGACGAGAGAATGGCCTATATTCTGGAGCGATACGGGGACACACCCGAATATCGCGCTCGCCTCCGCTGGTTGTGGGATATCTCGAATCTGCAAGAAAAAAGGATTTTCGCCGAAATGCCATTTTCTCCTGCCGGCATAGAACTGCACATGGAAAAAGTCGATCTGGCCGTCGAGCTGCAGAAGGTCCTCGTGCCGATTGAACCGCTGGTTTAAAAGACCTTCGCTCATCAGCCGTTCGCACCGGTATGATTCCATAGATAGGAAAACGGAAACTATTTCACCCGTTGCGCTTTCTCAATTACAACCGGTTCGACCGGCACATCCCGGAACATACCGGAATTGCCCGTCTTGACGCCCGAAATCGCATCGACGACCGTCATTCCCTCAGTCACCCGTCCGAAAACGGCATAGCCCCAACCCTGGGGTGTTTTTTCTCGATAATTCAGGAAATCGTTGTCGGCAGTGTTGATGAAAAACTGGCTCGTGGCGCTGTGAGGATCGCCGGTACGCGCCATAGCGACGGAACCGCGCGTGTTTTTCAAGTTGTTGTCGGCTTCGTTGGAAACCGGTTTTTCAGTGGGTTTTTTCTTCAAGTCCGCCGTCAAACCACCGCCCTGGATCATGAATTTAGGGATCACGCGGTGAAAAACGGTGCCGTCGTAAAAACCGGCATCCACGTATGAGAGAAAGTTCTTCACGGTTGCGGGTGCCTTTTGCGGAAAAAGCTCGATCACGATGCGACCTTTTGAGGTTACCAATGCGACCCGGGGATTGACGGCGGCTTGATCTGCCGCGGCAGCCGACTGCCCGACGACCAGAATAATCAAGACCAACCAAGATAAGGTTTTCATCTCATTGCCTCCGTTCCATTAAATAATTCAACCAGGATTCATCGTTTCAAAAATGATCAAAACCGTCATTCCTTGACCTCTTTCTCCCAATAAATCAAAGGAAGAACCTTAAATGATGAATCAATGATCTGTCAACCGGTACGGAGCACAGCCCGATCGATCAGTTTACTTGACCCCCGGCGGATTGGCTGTTATTAATATGTGCTATTGATTCGTAAATTCGATAATGAACTTACGAACTCAGGACTTAGTGCTGAGTGAGCAATTACGCTTATACATTATACTTAAGATACGTAACCGTATTTGCGAATCGAAGCACTTAGGGTCACGGTAAGAAATAATTCCACACGATTGCGTCGGATTATGGTTTGTCTACAAGGCACATCCACCTGCGCATATCGGAATACGTGTGGGTGGATGTAACGCAGTAGACGGGCCATAAGACCGCCAGAGGTGGAATTATTTTTTGCCGGGGCCCTTAGTCGGCGCCGGATGTCGGAATGATCATTTGACATCACGTGCAACCGGCAGGAACAGTGGTTCGGCCAACCGGATGAACCGCCGCTCGAAGGCGGTGTAACGCAAGAGTCGGTTCATGGAAGACAACTCTAAAGAGAGCTCCGATCCTAATTCCGGCAACCGCTTTTCCATGTCGGATGTAAAGGCTGAAGCAGGAAACAGCCCGCGAACCGACCCATCGCCCCCCACCGAGCTGCCGCAGCGCTATGTGGTCAAGGATATCGGGGGCAAGAAAATGTTGACCTGCCTCGAGGCCCCCAATCTGACCGTCCTGATTCAGGCCGGCTTTACGGTGTCGGCCGCCACCGCGCGCAAGGCGCCCCCGGGGACCATCTACCTTGACGGTGTCGCCCTGAGCGAACCGTTTCTGGATCACGAAAAAAAAATCTACAATCTCGACCATCACGAAGGGTGTGTACGGACATTCACCCTCGCAACTTGCGAACAGGCCCTGGTCATGATCCTGAAAGGGCTGGATCTGCGCGACCGGGAATGGCAGATCTACGCCAACGAGCCCGACCTGGACACGATACTGGCGATTTGGCTGATTATCAACCACCAGCGCATCAGTCGCAAGGAACCGATGCATTTGCGATTTCTGTATGCGCTGGTCCGTCTCGAAGGCGTCATCGACGCCCTGGGATTAGAGTTGAAGGAATTCAGCGCCCTGCCGCCCGAACATCTCCGCAGAACCCAGCGTGTGATTGACTTCCTGCGCAAAGATGAAATCCAGCTTAAAAAAGACGGACTGTGGGAAGAAGTCGATTTCCTGGAGTATACCGCGACAATCCTGCATAAAATTGACCGCATTATCTACAAATCGAGCGAATTTACCGACTTCAAGGGTATCAAGGAACTGGCGCGGGTCGACCTCGCCGGCGACCGACTCGTGGTGGTGGTGGAATCGGACACCGGCATTTACGAGCTCGAGCCGCACCTCAATAACCTCTACGGCACTCGACTTGGACTGGTCTTGCTGCAGAGGAGCCCCGGCACATATACCCTGCGCCGAATGGATTTGTTCATGCCGGGCGACCTCGAACCGGTTTACGAACGATTGAATTTCATCGACCCGGTCGTCAGGTGCCGCTCCCAAAACAACCGCTGGGGAGGGTCCTCCGACATCGGCGGTTCGCCGAGGGCAACCGGCACGAATCTCACTCCCAGGGAAATTGCCCAAGCCTGCCGCGACGCACTGCAAAAGCCCAGTATACGGCTGCAGGTCGCCGGATTGCTGAAAGCCGCTCTGCTCGTAACGGCCATCCTGGCACCCGCTGAAGTTTTGCGCCTGTTCTGGCATCCGGACGCCTGGTTCGCGAAAATCCTGTTCGGCCTGACCCTTTACCCCGCCTTCGACGCCGCGCTCCTGGTGATCGTTCTGACCGCCGTGTTTCTGACAATCCTGTCTTATCGAAAGTCATGGCAGTACGGGTTGAGCCTCCCTCTGGGAACGTCCTGGTGGTTGATACTCCCCGGTGCCGTCCTTTTCGGTTTCCTGGGCGGTATATGGCAGCCCGATATCTCGACCTGGGATGTGCATCTCTATAAGAAAATACTGTTTTTGATCATCACCCTGCCGCTGGCCCTGGAACTGCTGTTTCGCAGCCTGGTGCATGGCCTGTTGGCCCGCTCGGCCCGCATCCAGCATTGCAGCAGCCATTGGTTTCTGTCATGGCCGACAGTCGGCTCCGCCTTTCTGTATGCCGTTTACATCGGCTACCGGCTGCTGCTCTCTTCCGGCTCTCTGGCGGAAGTGTTCACCGCCTGGACCACTGCAAACATCTTCAGTGCATTCGCTTTCGGTATCGCAGTCGGTTTGGTCAGGGAACGTTCACAGAGCATTCTTCCCGCCTTTTTATTTCACCTGATTACAGCGGCGGTAGTGGCGGCCGCCAACGGCCTTCTGCCGTAAGCCTATCATCCAATTCCCGAAGACAACGTCGAACCATTCCAGCCCTGGAGCAGTCTGTTTCATATTAGTTGATCCGATGGCGGAACAACCACGCGGCGACGATCAAATTGACGAAACCGATAATCGCCATCGGCCAGTATTGGCCGATCAGCAAATGAAACGGGGCGTTTTCCAGAAACACGCCCCGGATCACCACCATGAAATACCGCAGCGGATTGAGCAGGGTAATTTTTTGCACCACCACCGGCATATTGGCGATCGGGGTGGTAAAACCGGAAAGAATAATGGCCGGCACCATGAACAGAAACGCCCCCATCAGCCCCTGTTGCTGGGTAACGGCCAGGGAGGAAATCATCAGACCGATGCCGATGGCCGAGAGAATGAAGAGAAACAAGCCGGTGTACAGCGTTATGATGTGACCGCGCAGCGGAACGCCGAACCAGAAGACGGTGAGCAGGATAATCACGGTTGCCTCGGCAGTCCCGATGATGAATCCCGGCAGGGCTTTTCCGATCAATATTTCAACCGGCCGAAGGGGGGTCACCAGCAGCTGGTCGAATGTTCCCTGTTCACGCTCCCTGGCCACGCTCAGAGCAGTCACCAGAAGAGTGACCACCAGCGTCAGCAAACCGATGATACCGGGAACAATGAACCAGCGGCTCTCCAGGTTGGTGTTGTACCAGGCCCGGATCTCAAGGTGGGCCGGGGGTGAAGTGCCCCCGTGACGTTGGATCCACTCCAGGTTATACCGGGTGAGAATGGCCCTTACGTAGTTAAGGGCGATCATGGCCGTGTTTGAGTTGCGGCCGTCTACGATCACCTGGAGATCGGCCCTGCCCCCGGTCAAAAGATTGCGACTGAACTGCGGACCGATGTGGACCACCAAAAGGGCACCCTTGCGGTTGATCAGGGGAGCGATGTCGGCATTACGACTGAGCTGCCCGACCTCCTGAAAGTTAGTGGACCCTTTAAACCGGCTCAGCAAGTCGCGGGCCGCGGCTCCCCGGTCCTCGTCATAGACGGCGTAAGGAACGTTGTTCAGATCGTAGGTGGCTGCATAGCCGAAAACCAGAAGCTGCACGATTGGCGGGATGACGATGGTGAAACGGCTTTTCTTGTCTTTCATCAGCGCCAGGAACTCTTTTCGCATCAAGGCGACGATTCGCAGGAACATCGAACCCCCTAATCGAGTCGCTTGCGGGATTTTTTACGGCTCAGACCGAGAAAAAGCGCGGCAAACACCATCAATGCCAAAGCGTTGGGCAAAATCACCGACCAGACATTTCCGGCCAGAAATACCGTCTGCAGAATGGACACAAAATAGCGGGCGGCGATAAGGTGCGTCACGCCCTGGACCACTCTCGGCATGCTGTCGATGTCGAAGATGAAACCGGAGAGTAAAAAGGCCGGAAGGAAGGTGACAATGATGGCGGCCTGCCCGGCCACAAACTGGTTTTTGGCCGCAGTGGAAAGGAGGAGCCCCATCCCCAGAGCCACCAGCAGAAACAGCGCCGAAGTTGCCGTCAGGACCCAGAGAGACCCGGTCAGCGGGACCTCAAAAACCCAGACCGCCATGGCAACCGAAAGGCCCATTCCCCCCATCCCCATGATGAAGTACGGCAATAGCTTGCCCAGCAGGATCTCGTGCACGGCCACGGGGGTTACCATAAGGGCCTCCATGGTGCCGCGCTCCCACTCGCGGGCCACCACCAGCGCTGTCAACAGAGCCCCTATGAGGGTCATGATCACGGCGATCAGGCCGGGGACGAGAAAATTGCGGCTGCGCACGGCGCTGTTGAACCATACCCGCTGCTCCACCTGCACGGGCTGGCTCAGCGGGTTTCCAAGGCTCAATGAACGCTGCTCCATCCAGTTGAGCCAGGCGCCCTCCACATAACCGGACACCAGCCGGGCAGTGTTGGCATCGACACCATTCAAAATGACCTGCACCGCCGCGCCGCCCGGCCGTTGTAAATCCCTTGCAAAATTAGCCCGCAAGCCGATGATGCCGTCCACACGATGGTTCATCAGCGCCTCTTCGGCCTGCCGCATGTCTTTAATGACCACCGGTGCAAAGAAGTCGTTGTTTCTGAAAACCGCAAGGAAGCCTGCCGTATCAGCATCGGGCTTCTCGACGACCACGGCGATGGGCACGTGTTCGGCGTCGAGGGAGACACCGTAGCCGAACAGCAGCAGCAGGACCACGGGCATGAGGAAGGCGATTCCGATACTGCTCGGGTCCCGCACCACCTGTAAAAATTCCTTGCGCACCAGACCGCGCAACCGCATCATCCCGCCTCCGCGGGCGTTTTCCGGTGCTGCGGTCCTCTTGCGACCGTCTTCTTCCGAGGCTTTCATGTCGATTTCTCCGGTTGATCCTGCCGTTCGATCAGGGCGATAAAGGCCTCCTCCATGGTTTGCACGGGTTTCTCGCGTCCTTCGGCGGCCTTCCGCTTGATGTCGATCGGGCTGCCGATGGCCAGAATTTCCCCGGCTGCCATGATCGCCAACCGATCGCAGTATTCGGCTTCTTCCATGAAATGGGTGGTTACCAGCACGGTGACGCCGGACGCCGCCAGCGAATTGATGTGACGCCAAAACTCCCGTCGCGCCATGGGATCAACCCCGGAGGTGGGCTCGTCCAGAAACAAGATGTCCGGGGCATGCATCAGGGCGGCCGCCAAGGCCAGCCGTTGCTTGAAACCGAGGGACAGCTCCCCGCTGACCGCATCAGCCAGTTCGGACAGTTCAAAACGGTTTAAGACCCAGTCGATCCTGTCGCCACGCTTCCGGCCCCTCAGTCCGTAAGCGCTGCTGAAGAACTGAAGATTCTGACGCACGCTCAAGTTGCCGTAAAGTGAAAATTTCTGTGACATGTAGCCGATACGGGCCCGGGCCTTGGCCGCCGCGCGTCGCAAATCACGCCCGGCCACGCTCAGCTGCCCGTCGCTGACCGGCAGCAGCCCGCAGAGCATGCGAAAAGTCGTGGTCTTTCCGGCACCGTTGGCGCCCAGCAGTCCGAACACCTCGCCGTGAAACACATCAAAGGAAACGTTCTTGACGGCGTAAAAGTCGCCGAACCGGCGCCGGACATCGTCTACCCGGATGACGGCTTCATCTGCCGCCGGCGGCGACACCCGGGTATCCACCTCCGCAGAGGGTTTCCAGTCGAGGGCATCGTCAGTACGGACGGCCTTGAGCATGGCGACGTAGCAGTCTTCGAACCGCGGAGGCACTGCCGCGATGTCGACATCCGGCACGCTTGACAGCAGGATCGCCGCGTCCGGCGCTTCCATGTCTGCCATCACCAGGCGAACCGAGTCACCCTGAATAACGGCGTCCACTACTCCTTCGGCACCTGTCAGACGCTCCTGTAATTGGCGTTTCTTCAGACTGCCGGCGGTCACCGTGTAGGTCCGGCCTTTTTGCTTGGCTTTAAAATCACCCGGCGGACCCTGGCCGAGAATCCGGCCTTCATGGAGGATCACCACTTCGTCGCAGCGCTCGGCTTCGTCCAGGTATGCGGTGCTCAAGAGCACGCTCATCCCTTCGGTTTCCACCAACCGGTCGACGATGGACCAGAGTTCACGGCGCGATACCGGATCGACGCCAACCGTGGGTTCGTCCAACAACAGCAGGCGGGGTGGTCGTACCAACGTGCAGGCCAGACCGAGCTTCTGCTTCATGCCGCCGGACAGCCGCCCGGCCAACCGCGTGGTGAACGCGCCGAGATTGGTCATCCGGGTGAGCTCTGCATAGCGCCCGGGTCGGTCGGCCTTGACCACGCCTTGCAGGTCCGCATAAAGATCAAGATTCTCCTGAACGCTGAGATCTTCGTAAAGACCGAATCGTTGCGGCATATAACCGATGCTGGCCTGCACTTTCAACGGCTCGGAGATCGCATCGATATCGAGAACGGTGATAGCGCCGACCGCCGGTTTCAGCAGGCAGGCCGACAGGCGCATCAGGGTGGTCTTGCCGGCACCGTCCGGCCCGATCAAGCCGGTGATGCGACCGCGGGCGATGCAGATGCTGACCTCCTGCAAAGCCGCTATGCGGCGTTTTCCTTGGAAGAAAAACTTGGATACCCCTTCGAATTCCAGGGCCGGCGGTTCCGTATCGGCGCTTTGAACCGGCACCCCTTCTTCTTTATTGACGGCCGCCGGCATCATTCCTCCTTGCAGGGTGGAATGCTTTCGGCACCGGCCGACTGGCGGGGTTGGTCCAAAGGAATGATAACGGTGGCAGGCATGCCGAGCCGAAGCTCGTTACGGGGGTTGCACACATAAACGCGCACCTGATAGACGAGCCGCGTTCTCAGTTCCGTGGTTTCCACCGTTTTGGGGGTGAACTCGGCCATGGGTGAAATATACCCAATCCAAGCCGGATAGGTTTTGTCCGGAAAACTGTCGGTGACAACCTGGACGGCCATACCCGGAAACAGTTTGCCCAGATTTGTTTCCGGAACGTAGGCGCGAACCCAGACGGGGTCGATCAGGGCCAATGTAAAAACGGCTTTCTGCGGAGAAGCCATATCGCCGGGTTCCAGAATGCGGTTTTGGATGCTTCCGTCGGACGGTGCGTAAAGGGAGGCATCGGCCAGCTTCTGGCCGGCCAACGCCAGCTCGGCCTCGAGGGCTTTCAGCTGCGACCTGGCCGCCGCAATGTCTTCCTTTCTGGGACCGGCCAGGGCCAGCTTCAACTCCTGCACAGTCGCCTGCAGCTGGGCCTGCGCGGCATCGGCTTTGGCCCTGGCCTGATCGATCTGCTCCGGGGCGATCAGGTTTTTCTCCGCCAGGGGTCGCAAGCGCCGGTAGGTTCGCTCGAGATCGTCGGCCTGGGCTCTGGCGGCCTCGACTTCGGCCCTTGCCCGCCTGATCTCCTCGACCCGGGTGCCGGCCTCCAGCTTGGCGATCTCGTCCCGCTGAGCCGCCACCTGTGACGCGGCCCGATCCACATCGTGTTGGAGCCGAACGGTCTCTAGACCAGCCAGCAACTGTCCCTTTTTCACCGGCTCACCTTCTTGAACCATGATATCGGCAATGCGTTCGCTGGCGTTAAAGGCCAGGTCCACCTGGCGAATATCCACGTTGCCATAAAGCACCAGTTCGTTTTTGTGTTCCTTTTGGTCTTGTAAAAAATGAACCCATAGCCCGGCGCCCACCGCCGCCAGGAGTATAAGGCCGACCACCAGCCGGATCACTTTTTTCTTCATCGAAACCTCTGTCTACCTGACTGAATATAAGAAAGACCGCACCGCGATGGCCCCAGTGGTCGGCCTCGACCAAATCTCATATAAATCGAAGCGTACAAATGCAAAACGCGTATTTGTCCCCGATTTTGACGCCGATTACAATAAAACAAATTTTGAACAGTTGACAAACAAAAATAGCTATTAGTCCATCTTGTGCATAGAAGACACCTCCTTGCTGGAGCTGTTGCGCTACATTCACCTGAACACCCTGCGGGCCTATCTATTAAAAGACCTATCGGCTCTGAATACGTATCCCAACACCGGGCATAGAATGCTAATGGGAATCGGAAAAAAGAATACGATGAAGTTGGCCAAGGTCCTATACATCAGCTGCAAAGTGTTCCTGTAGGAACACGACCGCTATAAGCATAGAATATAGAGGGGATGATGAAGAATAAAATGGTATATTCCGCAAATATTGGTTGCGACAATCTGCAGGGTGGGAATGCGCAATGGGAAGACCCAAAGTGAAGGGTGCAGCTATACCACAGACTGGATCGAGTGTCAGGGTGTCGTTTCAGTTTCCGAATCTTCTGCGGATGGCCTCTTTTTCAGACGGCGACAGGTTGTTCCAATTGTCCAGCGCTCGCTGGAGCTGCCCGCGCTCGGCCGGGGAAAGTCGCTGCCATCTGTCGTTGAGGTCCTGAAGTTGTCGGCGGTTCTGCGGCGGCATCCGGTTCAACTGCTTCATCCGACGCCGTAAGGTTTCTTTTTCCTGCGGTGTCAGCGACTGCCATTCCTGGTAATTTCTTTGAAAACTGCCGTTTTTTTTGTCGGCAATCAAAACCGGTACCTGGTCAATCTTTTCATTCTGGACCCTGAACCGGTGGACTTGGATATCCGCCTGGCGACCGTTTCGTGAGGTGCACCAGGCAAAAGAGGCTGATGCTAAAACGAGGATGGCGATAAGTGATAAGACGCCGCAGCAGCGGATCAAGCATCCCGCGCTTCTATGCAGAGCGCTCGTCGTGACCATACCGGATGTCCCCCTGCGTTCCCTGGTTATGTGTTTCGGAAGGATTCCGGCCGGCGGAATCGTCGACCACTTGGCTGAGCCTTTCCAGGGTATTGAAGTTTTTCAGCAGGTCCAGGTTTTTGACAATTTCTTCCTCATTTTCCGGTAATTTCTGCGAAATGTCAATTCTTTGGGCCACCGGTTGATCGATCGTGCCGGACCGTTTGTCGCCGAAATAGACCGCCACGAGGACAAGGACGCAGGCGGTCGCAAAGGCCGGAATCCACAGCGCCCGTTTTTCCTTGACGGGCTGCCGCCAGCCCCCCGGAGGGCGAAAGACGGCCAAACGGTCCTGCACCTTTCGGATCATTGCGGTGGAATCCTGCATCGACAGCGGCGGCGGCGCCATCGCTTGCCTGACCTGGCCGAGCATGGCCGTCAGATTTTCTTTTTCCCGACGGCAATCCGCACAGGTTCTCAGGTGGTCTTCCCAGGCTGAGCGCGCACCGGCGTCCAGTTCACCATAAACATCGAGCATAACCTGTTCATTTCGACCAGTACAATCCGGCATGCTACCCCCTCCCCAATCAACGCCCGGCCCAATCGGCCAGGGCGCCTCTCATGATCCGTGTCGCCCGGAACAGGTGACTCTTCACGGTTCCTTCGGCCAGTCCCATCGTTCGGGCAATCTCGGCTATCCGCATTTCTTCGAAAACCTTCAGGTTGAATATCATTCGCTGCCTGTCGGACAAGAGTGACATGGCACCGCGAACGTCCCGCTGCAACTCACGCGCGTCGACGACCGCGCCCGGGTTGGCGCTCGGTTCGGAACTGGCAACTTCTGCGAGGGTTTCGGACGGCTCGCGAGTGTCTTTTGAATTCGGCCTCCGAAAGAAAAACAACCGCCGCCAGCGCTTGCGGCGCCTGATCGAGTCCAAGCAAGTGTTGATCAAAATACGATAAAACCATGTATAAAAGGAGGATTTGCCTTCAAACCCATCGATTTTGCGGAGAGCGGTCAAGAACGCGTCCTGGGTGAGGTCCAGAGCTTCTTCCCGGTCCCCCGAGAGCATTCGAAAGGCGACCGCAAAGGCCTTTTCCTGGTAGCGCCGGATCAGCTCGTCGGAGGCCTGCCGATCCCCCTTTTTCAATCGTTCTACCAAAAGAGCATCAGGCTCTGCCGCAGAAGCGGGCGATGTCGATGGTGATTCCGAAGTGCCCCTTTCTGAAGGTCGTTTTCGATCGGCCGGCGCGGCTCCTTTTCTCGATGCCATAATTTCCTCTGAGCGGCGTCCCCAACCGGCGCCCCCTAACGGGGAGGAACCGGCCGGCCATACATCCGACATCTCCCCGCCGTATCCGCACCAGGGAATCATTTATCGGCCGTGGGTGGAGAACCCGAAAGCCCCACCGGGAAAAGCCCATACGCTATATAAAGTGTAACCGCTGCAAGGCCGGTAAGACCGTTGGGGGGTGTGCCCGTATCCGTATACCGGTCCGGAATAACGCTGGCGGTTTTGCCGGTAATGCCGATGCCGATTATAGCCGTTGTGTCGGTCGCGGTAAATAGAGCCGCTGGCCCGGTCCTGCATATGGTTCAGACGACGGCCCTCTTTGCGGCTCAGGTTGCCGTCTCTCAGTGCGTGATTCCTGTATTTCTTGACGCTTCGCTGCTGACGTGCCAGGTGAGTGAACTCCCTCTTTGTTATCTCGCCCTTTCTGACACCTTGGTGGATTCTGTTCTTCTGATTATTCTGCCGGTGCTGGAATCGGTCGCCGGCAAAAGACGCGTTCGCGAATATAATAACCAAGGAAACAGCCATCAGAAACGTTTTAACCAGATGTGAATTCATGGGTCGCTCTCCTTTCCGTCTCGTGTTGTCTGGTTAGACGCCACTATAGCCGGAAAGGTTTACCCGGACTCCAATGGTTTTATGCCCGGAGGTCAAAATGTGTCGATCCACGGTTTTATTGAGAGCTCAGGTGAGTTTCCAATCCAGAAATGTGCGATTTTCTGCAAGTTCAAGAATATTAAGGATTTGCGAGGTGGCCGACTCCTGCAGGCCCCACAAGCGATTCCGCAGACCTGTCGTGCCGACGACATGATTGACACAGAATTTGCGGAAAAGAGCCCTTTGGGGGCGGAAACTAATTGAAAAGTTTCAAATATTCGCCATACCCTTCTTTCTCCAGATCCTCCTTGGGGATAAACCGCAGCGAAGCGGAATTGATGCAGTAACGCAGTCCAGTGGGATGGGGACCGTCGGGAAATACATGCCCCAGGTGAGAGTCACCGTGCCGGCTGCGGACCTCGGTCCGCGTCATGAAAAAACTGCGGTCCTTTTTTTCGACGACGTGGTTCGGTTCGAGGGGCCTGATGAAGCTCGGCCAACCGGTACCGGATTCGAACTTGTCGGATGAGCTGAACAGCGGTTCCCCGGATACGATATCCACATAGATACCCGGCTTGTGGTTGTCCCAGAATTCGTTCTTGAAAGACGGCTCGGTGGCGTCTTTGCGGGTCACTTTATACTGCATTGGCGTCAGCTTTCGTTGCAGTTCCTCATCGTCGGGTTTGGTATAGCTCTTCGCCTGGTCCGGTTTTTTCGCAGCTGTTGCATCATCACCCCAGATTTTTTCGATGAACTGGTCCCGGCCGGAAGCGTGACGGTAAGCCTTGTAGCGCACGGGGCTCTTTTTGAAATAATCCTGATGGTAGTCCTCTGCCTTGTAGAATGTGGTCAGCGGAATAATAGGGGTAACGACCGCTCTGCTGAAACGCCCCGAACGGGCCAGTTCCGATTTGGAAGCCTCTGCCTGCCGCTTCTGTTCCTCATTGTGATAAAAAATGGCCGTCCGGTATTGTGGTCCCCGGTCGACAAACTGCCCGCCGTTATCGGTGGGGTCGACATGCCGCCAGTAAGCGTCCAGCAGTTCCCGGTAGGTCACCTTTTCAGGATCGTATAAAACCTGGACCGCTTCGTAATGCCCCGTACTGCCTGAAGATACCTCCTGATAAGTCGGGTTTGCTTTGGAACCTCCAGTGTACCCGGATATCACCTCGACGACACCGTGGAGCTTTACTAAGTCAGACTCCGAGCACCAGAAGCAGCCACCGGCGAAGGTCGCCGTCTCAAGATGTTTGAATGATGGGTCCATGCCTCGTCTTCCTATGTTGGTGTTAAACGTTCATTTCGTAAGCGTTCACAGGGCACCGCATCTGCTTTGTTGTCGGGCACTTGAAGTACAAAAGTACGTCTGTGCGCCCTACGCCTTGCATCTGCGGCACCCTGTAAACGCTTACAATTAGGTTGTTTGAAGCGCATCGGACTTTGAAACCCTGTGGATGGTTACTTCATTTCTATTTTCGTGTTGAACCTGAACGAACCGCCGCCACAACGCTTCGGATAGCGGCAGGATTGGTCCAGGTGTCGATACTGCAACCGTTGGCGATAAAGAACCGGTCTTTTCCTCCCAGCCGAAGCCCTTCGTGCACATGATCTGTCAAAAAGGCCGTGCTGTTGCGCGCCACGATGGTCTGATCGATGCCGCCCATTACGCAAGCATCTGTCTTCTGCTTCACCTCTGCCAAGGAAGGGCCATTCGGTCCGCGATCCCACCAGTTGAAAATGGGTACCGGAAAATCGAGGCAGTCGTCAAAATAAAGATCCTGACCGTGAATGTGGGCCGTGTTCATTTTCCCCATACCTGCTATTGCAGCGAAGACTTTTAACGCCGGCGGTTTGACAAACTTTAAGAATTCCCCGCGGGAGACAATTTCAGCCCCTGCCGGCACCGACATGAAGATGCCGGCCGAACCGAGGGCAAGCGATTTTCTGCAATAGACAATCAGGTTGTTGGCCACCACCTCCAGGGCGTCCAGCAACACCGCGGGCGCCTCGTCCATTAGCGCCTGCATGTTTTCTCCGGCCATGCTGCGCCGGATGGTCTGCCAGGGATCGAAAACGGTATCGATGAAAAAGGCGCGGTCTCGCAGCTCTTTCGCGATCACTTCCAAGGCCCGGAACTGTTGGGCCCACTCGGTTTGTTCCAACTTCAGCGGCCTTAAATGTCTCAGGTCCGCCGCCGTTTTGATCGTCTCCATTCCAAAAGGCGACGGATAAAAATAGTCGTTCATGACCTTGAGAAAATCGAGATCATAGTGTTTGTAGTACTCCAGGCTCAACCGAGCAAACTGTTCTCCCGAACCGTGTTGGACCCCGAAGTGGTACCACAGTGACAGCGGCGGCCGGTCCGGTGCGCGGCCGCTCAACACCGCTTCGACGCGCTCGATCTTGTTCACTATAAACTCTCCTTGTCATAGACGTTGCAGATGCAGCACAAAAAGGTGGCCGGCTCGGTGTCGCTGATGTTTCTCATCCCGTGCGGCTCCATGCTCGGTAAATAGATGACATCACCTGGTCCGCAGACCATGCTTTTCAGCGGTTTGTCGGTCTCAGGATCGTATTGGTAACACTCGAACCGTCCACTGAGGATGTACATGGTCTGTTGATAGAAATGGTTGTGAATGGGGATTTCACCGCCGGGCTGGGCCGTGAAGTACCGCAGGCCGTACTCCGGGTAGCCCATGCCGTCCTCGCCGGCCTTCGATAGCCAGCGCACGCTGATCCCCTTTACATCGTGCTGTTTTCCCCGGTAGGGAAATTTGTCTATTTTGACGTCCTCGCGGTCTTTCCAGTTCAATACGTCCATGATCATCTTCCTTTGTTTGCCGACTTATTTTGTTCTCAAAGAAGCGCTTTGTGATATTGTAGGCGTTAGGTGGCATATTCAATTCATTAGTGTAATATAGTGCGCTCACTTTAAGCGTCAAGCCACGACCCCCCTTGACGACTCGTGGTGCCGATGACAGGAAGCTACACGGAGTGCATCCTTACCGAAAAATAAAGAGGTAATATCAATAATCGAGATCAACCCGTGACTTCATTTCGTGAAATTGAACAATTCTGATAATCCAAACGTAGTAAGCTCATTCGGTTTGGATCGAATAACAATGAACCCGCATTAAATCACTGATTTTGTCCTGCATCTTACGGTTTTTTATTGTTGACATGACCGGTATGATCAAGTTTCATTGATACAGGTCATCCAACTTTGTCACATTCGGTATCTGTATGATATTAAAAAAGAGCTGTTCGAAACCATGAAGCGCCGCTACCTATCGGAGGAACCTCGATTGTGACAGCCATTCGCCCCGTCGCGAATCAATCCTTGCTTGTGGTAAGATCGGATGATAAAATGGTCTCAAAAGTGTTTGGAGTGTCGTTCATTCCTGTAAAGCCCAAATTTATGTTACTTCTGTCTGCATCTTAGATGATATGTTCCGGTAGACACCAGCCTGAGATTGCTTCCCTACCCCTCATCGTGATGGTGATGTTGCTCCTCTGGCACTGTACGTTCCCATGTCAGCCATCCGCAGCCGGCAATGCCACCAGCCGCAAGAAAATCACCATCATGTGCTATATGAACGGAGACAACAATTTGACTCACGAAGTCCTGCATGCCGTCGATATGATGGAAACAGTGGGGTCATCGGCAGATCTCAACATCTTAGCGCTCGTGGACGGGGGGGTGGATGCAACGCAGATCTATGGAGAAGGTTGGGATCGCACAAAGTTTCTCTACATTACTCAGGATGACCGGATTGGGGCCATCAATTCTCCGGTGTTGGCGGATATGGGCGAACAGGACCTCGGAAGCCCGCAGACTCTCCACAACTTCATAAAGGCCTGTCTTAAATTTCCAGCAGAACGATATATTTTTTGCATGTTTTCACATGGCCGCGGCATCATCGATACCGACATCCTGCAGATGCCCGGCGAAGTCAAGTCGCTTTACATTTCTCCGGATGACACCAGCCGCACCGTGATGAGTCAGCCAGAGTTCCATGATGCCATCAAAACCGCTTTGAGCGGATCGGTATTCGATGTGATGATCTTTTTTTCCTGCCTGACCAATATGGTTGAGATCGGCTATTCCCTCCAGGATCTTACCCGATATATGATCGCCAGCGAAGATGAAATTCGAATTGTCAACGATCCGCCTGGAAAGTTTCAGATTCGCGGAATCAAATTCGAAGAGATTTTCAAGCAGCTGCAAGTCAACCCTAACCTGCCTGCCCCGGACCTG
Organism: Desulfobacteraceae bacterium; assembly: GCA_029287875.1. Classification (GTDB taxonomy): domain Bacteria; phylum Desulfobacterota; class Desulfobacteria; order Desulfobacterales; family SG8-13; genus JARFQH01. The sequence goes on from JARFQH010000101.1 coordinate 37,524, forward strand.
GGTAAAATTGCTGTGGACAGCTTTGTCGCGCAGTACAATGACCCCGTTGCTGTTCCCGGCGGAGCGAGCGGCAGTGTCCTCAAACGGTTCGCCGGTGGTCTTTCGGTAGTCGATTGCCGCCGCTATCCGCACTTGGCCGCTATACTGAATGAGCTGGCAGAGCATGTAACGGCACAACTCAGAGAAACCGCTAACGGCGGGGCGGTCCTTTCCGCGATTCACAGCGCTTCGTCAGCTTCCCAGAGGTATGCAAGCTTTTTGAACCAGGAGTATTACGATCTGAGAAATTTTCTGGAAAACCTGGCAAGGGAAACAACGGATGGAAAAATTAGAATGCTCAGCCAACGTGCCATCGAGGTAATTAAGGGCGAACTCATCGTTTATGAACAACATACCGCGGATTGCAGTTCCAACGGAATTTCGATTTATTTGTCAGACGTTCACCTTCCGGAAAACGTATATCAAGCCCACCAGCAGTTATACCGGCGAAGTCGTTTCAGCAGGGAAACAGCGTGGGATGAAATGATCGAAAGTAGCCGCATGAGGCTAAAAAAGAGTCTGAAACGGTAAAGCCTCCGAAAAATATACTGTGGATTATTTTACGCGTTTTTTTCGGGTTCCAATCAGACTATATTCGAGCACAACCAATGAAAAAGGACGACTAGATCCTTCCATTGGTTGTTTTATGCTTTAGTGTAAAGCCGAATTATTGCGGCATAATGACGGTATCAATCACATGAATCACGCCGTTTGAACAGACGATATCCGTCTTGACGACTTTTGCGTTATCAACATATACGCCGCCATCCTTCTGGCTTATAGAAACACTCTGCCCGCCGGCGGTTTTGGCTGAGTTCATACCAACAACCTCGGCAGCCATGACCTTCCCAGGAACAACGTGGTAGAGAAGGATTGCCTGCAGTTTCTCTTTGTTCTCAGGTTTCAGCAAAGCTTCAACCGTACCGGGCGGCAGTTTGGCGAAAGCCTCGTCAGTCGGTGCAAACACGGTAAAAGGGCCTTCCCCTTTTAACGTGTCTGCAAGGTCGGCGGCTTGGACAGCCGCAACAAGGGTGTTGAAGTCACCGGCCGAAACCGCAGTATCAACGATGTCTGCCGATTTGCCATAGCTGCCGGCAAATGCCGTAGCGGCAGCAGAGAACATGAGTATAGAAAGTATCATCAAAATCTTTCTTGCCATTGTGTAACTCCTTTCGAATGATATCTCCAATTCATCCTAATGACCATAATAAATGGATGATGATGGAATGTTGTGTGTAACGTGCCGATTAATCAGGCACACGGTGCCGGCGACCAATTAGGGTTTGTGAGGCGGGCGCCGGAAGTTGGATAAGGCTGGATCCGGAAGTGTAGACCGTTAATTAGCTACTCCAGTAAATGATAACATTGATTTTTGTTTGCGCAAGGGGGGAGGCTCGAAATTTATAGGCAGCAAAAACACGGGTGGATTATAGTACATTGATACCGTTAGGGTTTACGAAAAAATAAGTTCGCAATTTTGGGACTTGAAGTGCCCGGTCTCCAAGTCGCGAAAACGCAGGAATATCTGATGATTCCTTCAAGCTTTGCGAAAGGAAGAGGAATAATGCATTGTCATTGCGCCAAACCCTTTTACGGCATTGGACTTTTTTCTTTTTGCCTAATTCTTTTACTTCTTGCGGGATGCGCAACGCTTAACAAGGAAGAATGCCTGAATGCTGACTGGTACAGCATTGGCTATGTCGATGGTGCACGTGGATATCCGGCTTCTAAGATCGGCGAACATCGTCAGGCGTGTGCGGAATATAGCGTGAAACCCGAGTTCGACCAGTATGATAAGGGGCGCATCGCGGGGCTCGTGGAATATTGCAACCCCCGCAATGGCTATTGGCTGGGAACGAAAGGTACGCTGGACAGTGGTGTCTGTCCGAAAAATCTTAAAGGACCTTTCATTGCCGCCTATCAACACGGAAAAAATGTCTATGAAAATGGTACTCAAATACACTGTCGCTTGGATTCCAATGGTTTTTATCGCCATCGCAAACGGCATCTTGCGTCAATACGTTTACGGGAGACGGATGAAAGAGCTGTCGGCTCATCAGGTGTCTTCGCTGACGGCGGCGGTTCTATTTTACTTTTATACATCAATTCTGGGCAAAATGTGGCCGCTTGAATCATCACACCAGGCTTTGGCCGTTGGCATCATCTGGTTGTGCCTGACCGTTGCCTTTGAATTCCTCTTCGGTCATTACGTTGCAAATCACCCATGGAGCAGACTTATCCAAGACTACAACCTTCTATCGGGTCGGCTTTGGGCGCTCGTGCTGTTGGCAGTGGCCGCTGCGCCGTACGTGGTTTATAAACTAAATTATTGAGCAACGACGGTTTACGTGGCGGTCGGTTTTTCAGTCGAAAAGCCTGCGTCTTAGCTCGGCACCGGCTTCTTTCCAACACCGGCAGGCGCTGTGATGCCAATCGCGTTCTTACCGCGTTTCTTAATGGCAAACATGGCTTTGTCGGCTAAGGCAAGCAGAGCCGTTCGATCGGCGGCATCATCGGGAAATGTTGCAATACCAAAACTCGCACTGAGCTTCACCTTGAAGCCCTGGCTGGTGAGATAGACCGTTTTCCGCATCCGGGTCTGAATTTCCCGGGCCTTCTTGGCGGCCTGCTTTTTCGTAAATCCGGGCAGTGCGACGACGAATTCGTCGCCGCCGTATGCCACCCCGAAAGCCGGTTCGATCAATACGCTTTGAATGGTAGCGGCCACTTCCTGAAGCGTCCGACTGCCGTTAAGATGACCATAGGTGTCGACGACATGCTTGAAATTATCCATGTCTAAAAAAATCAAAGAGAACGGCATTCCGGAGGCTTCGCTCGCTGCAATCAGGTCCGCCAGGGCTTTATACATGTAACGGGTATTGAATAGCCCGGTCAGGTTGTCGAGGATCGACAATCGACGGAATTTTTCCTCACTCTTGCGAAGTTCTTCTTCAGCCAGCTTCTTGGCCGTGTTGTCGACGATGATCCCCTCAATGACAGTCTCCCCGTCATCGTCTTCAGTCAATCTCACATTGAACAGCAACCAGACCGGGAGGCCGTCTTTGCGTTTGAGTTTAACTTCGTAGTTTTCCAGCCGACCCTCGCTTTGCAAAGCTACCAGCATTTTCTGCCGGTCTTCAGGATCAAAGTAGAAAGCGGATAAATCATGTTTCGCGGCCAGCAACTCTTCGAAGGAGTTGTACCCCAGAACACGGGCATACGAGGGATTGGCCCGCAGGAGTTTGCCGGAAAGCGTACTCTGGAACATCCCTTGAACGGCGTTTTCGTACATGCGCCGGTAGCGTTCTTCCGCAAGGCGCAGCCGTTTCTGTACGAGTTTCAATTCCGTCAGGTCCGACAGGAACGACACGTAACCGGTGATCACCCCATTTTCGTCACGCAGGGTGCTTCGGTTGTACAGAAGGGATATTTCACTGCCACCCTTCACCGCGAACTGCGCCTCGAAGCTGATGTGTTCCTGGTTTGCGAAATAAAACATGACCGATCTTTTATCGTAAAGCGTATACGGCTGTTTGCCAATGAGCTCTTCACGTTCACATCCCAGCATCTGCAAAAGGGACCTGTTCACATCGATGATCAAAAAATGCGGATCCATGAGGATGTAGCCGCCCGAGGTGGTATCGATGACGCGTCGGTACTTCTCCTCGCTGCGGCGGAGTTCTTGCTCTGCCTTTATTCTGCGGGTCATATCCGTTAGAAAAAAGAAGACCACCGGATTGGTATCCGTTGAAAACAGCGCCGCCCTGAGCCTGACCCATTTGATGTTCTTCGAACGAGAAACGATTCTGAACGGTGGTGCCCGGAAGGTCTGTTCGCTTTCGAGCAACTTTTCGTATTGACGCATCATCGTATCCCTGTCGTCCGCATGGATAAATTCCGCAAACGGGCGCGCCGCCAAATCATGCTGCGTCCCTCCAAACAGTTCCTCCGCTCTGGGATTGGCAAATATGACCCTGTCGCCGCGAGCCACCAGTATCGCTTCGCCCGCAGTTTCGATTAGAGAGCGATACAACGAAAGCGCCTCATTTTCCTTCTGGCAGGCCGCCGCTTCGACCTCCAGGTTTTGATATTTTTCTTCGAGATCTTTACAATCTGTGTTTCGCGTCATTCTCTGTTTTCCTATTCCGACGGTAAGAACTTTTCCGGCGCTGGTTTTTTTTATTCGGGGCACAGCTACAATCCGTATTATCATTCAGAATCATCTTTTCAACAGGCCAAAAATTTTGCATATAAATATATCCTAAACTGATTGGTTCCAGGTTCAGGGTTCAATGGTTACAACCAATGGATACGGCATACCCTATTGATCAAGATCCGGAATACCCAACATACCCCATTGGGTGAAACGGTTTTTTAAACACCATGAAGCCAGAATTATTTAGAAATGAGCAGTTTATGGGCTTTTCAACTCAGAACCTTGAACCCTGAACCGCTGAACCTATTTACATATTAGGCTGCTGGCCGGCGATTCAAGCCCTCCTTTTATATTCTCATTAAAAAATAGTGGAGCCGCTGCGGTTGGAAACTCGGCGAATGGTCACTCCAGTACCTCCACCGACGGAATATTGAAGAGCCCTTTTAAGACTTCATCGAAATAGTCGGGGAGGTATCGGTGCCAAAGTTTGATCGGCGTCTCCTCCATTTCCATCCGGTTCGAGGCCGGCAGCATGAACAGGTACCCCATGAGATACTCGATGTTACAGGCCAGCTGGCCGGTGTATTGCTGCTCCAATCGCTGGCGGATGATCCGGTCTTCGTGCATGCAGCGGCCGATTTCGCTCTCCAACATCTCCTGGTAGCCGGAAAGAATGACCTCCAGATTGACGCTGTCTTCACCGGACAGGACGAACTGCCTGAAACGCCGGTTGGCGGCTTCAGGGTCGACACCACGCATCTGCATCACTTGTATGAGGCGCTCGCCCAGCGGTTTTGACGTCATGCGCTCCGGATCGGGTCTCAGCCGCACGATGAGGTTGACGGCATTGTAGCGGCCTGTGTGCGTCTCGGCTTCAATCACTTCGCAGCTCTTCAGGGCGCTGATCAGATCCATGAACCGGCTGCGGTCGGCCTCTTCCACGATCACCTTGAGACCGGCAACGTCCTGGATAACCAGACTGTCGGCATCCTGAATCGGTCGACCCTGCCTGAGATCCTCCAACAGGCGGCTTTCCGCTTTTTGAAACTCGGCGATCATATCCTCGGGCGGTGTAATCAATTCCTCACGAGAAATACCCTGATGCCGGGCACGTTCCTCAGCAAGGGCTTCCGCCCGTCTTTTTATGGTCGAAAACATCCTGTCGATGATTCGCCGCGCACTTTTTTCGGCCAACCGCCGGACCCGCTTGATGCGGTTGGAACCGATGTAACAGCGGCCGGCCGGCCGGCCGCTGAAATAAAGTGTACCGTGAAAAGGGGTCTCACGGTAATAGAGTTCGGGTCTGCTGCGATAGCCATGCAGCATTTCGTCCACCCGCGCGGTTCGGTAGGGGACGTTGGTCACGATGACGTCTTTGAGATCGCTTTTGAGCCGGGTCTTGCGGACCTGGAGCGCTTGGTGATGAAACCGTTGAAATATTTCCTCCGAGAAGGCCGTCAGGTAACGAGACACATACGCGTTGTTGAGGTACACCAATTGCACGAGCTCATCGCCGTCCGTGCGCCGGGAATCGCCGTACATCCAACGTTGGATCAAGTCCCGCAGGGAATCGCGGTGTATATAGCTGCTAATGGTAATCATCTTTTGAGATACGAGTGGGAAAGGTTTGACGTTTCTATTTACGGTCTTCACCAGCCTGACGCGACCACTCGTAAAGCGCTACGGCCGCAGCCGCTGCGGCATTCAAGGACTCGACCGCTGCGTGGATCGGGATGCAACGGGCAGTCCGGCGCCAAATCGCCGGCAATCCGGGCCCCTCGAGGCCGATCAGCAATCCGAAAGACGGCGGAAATACCGTGTTGCGAATGTCGGTACCCTCGACCGAAAGCGCTATGATCGGCAGATCGGCAGGTAATTCCTTTAAAAATGGGCCCTGTCTAAGCCGGATGGACATAACCGTTCCACCTGACGCCCGCAGTGACCTGGGGTGAAAAGGGTGGGCACTTTCAGCCAGCAGGATTACCTGATGGGCGCCGAAGGCGGCTGCCGAGCGGATCACGGCCCCGACGTTTTCAGGGTCTTGAAAGGGAACCAGCAGGCTGCAGCCGTTGCCAAACCCGTCAACCGGCTGCCAGGAATCGATTGCCGGAACCCTTAACAGAAGGAGCGGTGCATGGGTTCCGAAAACATCAAGCGTCTCGAACAATCGCGGGGCCAGCTGAAACCAGCTGAACTGATCGGGTGCATCGTGCGGTGGCGGCTCCTGGTCTCCTGAACTGATCCAGGCATCGCACAACGCGGGAAAATTTTTGAGCGCTTCGGCGATCGGTTTGGAACCGGCAACCAAAGCCTGTCCGGACTTCTTTATTCCCCGACCGCTGAGCAGTTTTTTCATTTCTTTGAAGAGGGCGTTTTTATCGCTTTCGATTTTTTTTACCGTGTAACGCTCTACGGCTCTGGTGCGGCGAATATAGTGTGGCTGGTCCAGACGCTCCATGACCACGAGGCGACGATTATGTCTCGTGTGGGGAATGATGTAAGATCGATCCATAACCAGCTTGTAGACCGACAGCCACCGGCTCCTGACCTCTTCTAACTCCGCTTCGCAGTTCGGACCCTTCATAAAGAACACCATGCCCCCGGATGCCAGGCATCCACGGACTCGCTCCAGGGTCTTGGCCATTGTTTCCACGGCCCGGGTAATGACACCGGCCACCGGTTCCTGAAAATCAGCACCGATTTTCTTTTCGATGATGCGCACGCCCTCCATCAGCAGACGATCGACAACCATGGTAAGGAAATTGGCCCGCTTGCGGCGACTTTCGGCCAGAAGGATCTCCAAATGCGGCTGATAGATCTTTAGGGGAATACCGGGCATACCCGGGCCGGTTCCCAAGTCGAGCAAGGGCGAGGGAAGTTGTACGAGGTCGGCAGGCAGGATCGAATCGACATACAACTTGATGACCATGTTGTCGAAATTGTGCACCCGCGTCAGATTGAGCTCCGGGTTGCTCTGACGCAGCAGCCCGTGATAAGTCCACAGCTGTTGAACCTGCAGGGCCGACAAATGAATGCCGCATTTGTCGAACAATGCCCGCAACTTTTCCGGTCCGGGTGAGCCGGTACGGCCGGAAGAAATTTCTTTCTCGGTACGCTTCATGACATCGCGTGCGGCCAAGGCAGGGTTGATTATTTCGTATAAGGAATTCCGATGCTCTCTTCTACGTACTTTTATCATCCACGCTGGCCGGTATTCTTTGAGGACAACCACCTGCTGGCGCTCTTCAAACCGGCCGGCCTGCTCGCCCAGGGAGATCGTTCCGGGGCGGTTTGTCTGCTGGAACTGGCCAAGGGATGGCTGAAGGAACGCCACGCCAAACCCGGCCGGGTGTTTCTCGGCCTGGTACACCGTTTAGACCGACCGGTGGCAGGCGTGATGCTGTTCGCGCGCACTTCCAAAGCCGCCGCCCGTTTAAGCGCCCAGTTTCGTTGCGGGACGATCCAAAAAACCTATCTGGCCGTTGTCGATGGCACACCCGACCAGCCGGACGGAAACCTATACAATCACATTGAGCGCCAGGGACTTTCGTGCCGTATCCTTTCCGAATCCACCGCACGCAGCCGCGAAGCTCGACTGCAGTACCGCCTGATCGAAAGCATCGGGAACCGGAGTTTGCTGCAGGTGGTGCTGGAAACCGGCCGGCGGCATCAGATCCGGCTGCAGCTCTCCCATGCCGGCCACGCAATTGTGGGGGATGTGCGCTACGGTGCCGTCAGCCCCCTGAAAGACCGCCAGATCGCACTGTTGGCCAGGGAGATCATCGTGATGCATCCCACCCTCAAAACGCCGTTGCGACTGGTCTGCCCGCTCCCGTCCGGCTGGCCCTGGCCTGCAGCACCGGAGGAGGTGCCGGCACCTTTCTGGAACTATGACGATTTCCTCCACGACGGTGACGGTTTTCCACCGCCGGTCTGAGGCTGCATGCCTAAGCCCTCACTCCCGGGTCAACTGCCGGTATTTAATCCGGTGGGGCTGGTCGGCGGCCGAACCCAAGCGGCTGCGCCGGTCGGATTCATAGTCCGAATAATTCCCCTCGAACCACACCGCGCGGCTGTTGCCTTCAAAGGCCAGAATGTGGGTCGCGATGCGGTCCAGGAACCAGCGATCGTGACTGATGACCACGGCACAACCGGCAAAATTCTCCAGGGCCTCTTCCAGCGCCCTCAAGGTGTTGACGTCCAGATCGTTGGTCGGTTCGTCAAGCAGCAGAACATTGGCACCCTGCTTGAGCATCCGGGCCAGATGAACCCGGTTGCGCTCGCCGCCGGAAAGCATGCCGATCCTTTTCTGCTGGTCGGCCCCTGAAAAATTAAACCGTGCGACGTATGCGCGCGACTTGACGGTCAGGCCACCCAGATCGACCACATCCTCACCGTCGGCGATCATTTCCCAAACCGTTTTTTGCGGATCGAGCGCGTCGCGGCTCTGGTCGACGTAGGCCAGGCGAACGGTTTCTCCCATGCGGATGCTGCCGGTATCCGGCGGCTCCTGTCCGGTAATCATGCGAAACAGCGTGGTCTTACCGGCACCGTTGGGACCGATGACACCGACGATGGCACCCGGCGTCAGGGTGAAGGTCAAGTCGTCCAACAAAAGCCGGTTGCCGTAGGCCTTGACGAGGCTGCGGGCCTCCACGACCAGATTCCCCAGCCGGGGGCCCGGGGGGATGTAGATTTCCATGTCTTCGACCCGCTTGGCATTTTCCTGCAAGAGCATCTTTTCATAGGCCTGGATGCGCGCTTTCGACTTGGTGCGCCGCGCCTTGGGAGACATGCGGATCCATTCCAGCTCGCGCTGCAGGGTCCTCTGGCGTTTGCTCTCGCCCTTTTCCTCCTGCTGCAGACGGTTCTGCTTCTGCTCCAACCACGAGCTATAGTTCCCCTTCCAGGGGATTCCCCGTCCGCGGTCCAGCTCCAGAATCCAGCCGGCGACATTGTCCAAAAAATACCGGTCGTGCGTCACGGCGATGACGGTGCCCGCATACTGCTGAAGATGGTGCTCCAGCCAGGCCACGGTTTCGGCATCGAGATGATTGGTGGGCTCGTCGAGCAGCAGGATATCGGGTTTCTGCAGCAACAGCCGGCAGAGTGCCACACGCCGCCGCTCGCCGCCCGACAGGATCTTGACCGGTGTTTCTCCCGCAGGGCATCTCAATGCATCCATGGCCATCTCGAGCCGCGAGTCGAGGTCCCAGGCGTCCCGGGACTCCAGTTGCTCCTGGACTTCTCCCTGGCGCTCGAGAAGACGGTTCATGTCTTCTTCGGACATCGGTTCGGCCAACTGCTCGTTGATGCGGTTGTAATCCTCCAGCAGATCAACGATTTCCTGCACACCCTCCTGGACGACTTCCCGCACGTTTTTTGCGTCGTCCAAAGCCGGTTCCTGTTCTAGAAAACCGATCGTAAAGCCGGGGGAAACGATCGTCTGACCGACAAAGTCTTTGTCGACCCCGGCCATGATCCGCAGCAGGGAACTCTTTCCGGACCCATTCAGCCCAAGCACCCCGATTTTGGCACCGTAAAAATAAGAAAGAGATATGTCCTGCAGCACGGGCCGCTTGTCATGATATTTGGCAACACCGATCATCGAATAGATGATCTTGTTGGGTTGATCGCTCATGGAATGCGTCTTCCTCTTCTTTTTATTTTATTAATCTAATTCGAGAAACTTCCTTTAAGAAATCCGCCTGTCCTCTTTGTGAAGGCGGGGAAATTCCCCTCCCTTTGCCAAAGGGAGGTCGGGAGGGATTTTAAAATAAGATCGCAATCACAATACAGAGCACTTAGTGAAACCGGTCAGATTTTAATTTTTCAGTTTCTCCGTCATGAGCGGATCCGCTCCCCCCTGTTTCTATTGTCAAATATGCTATTCTGGGTATATTTGCAATGGCCGTGAGGAACCAGCGTTCTGACCGACTGACAATACCAGACAAACGATCCGTTTAACCATGGATTTTAGCGAAACATTTGAGAAGACAGACTTTATCCTGGCGGAAGCAGCCGTCATCGAATCGCTGCGGCGATCGGGGGCGGCCGTGCTGCACCCGCGCCTTGAAAATGCGCTGCTGATTTACGATGATGTCGGTCGAACCGCTTTGACCCGTGTTTACCGTGACTATGTGTCCATCGCCCGACCGGCGGGAGTTCCGATCCTCATCTGCACCCCGACATGGCGGGCCAATCCCGAGCGCATCTCGGCCGCCGGCATTACCCGAGACGTGAACAGTGATGCGGTCGCATTCCTCAAGCAGTTGAAGAACGAATGGATGGACCAACCATCATCTCTTTTCATCGGCGGTCTTGTCGGCTGTAAGAACGACTGCTATAAACCAAGAGAAGGATTGTCGACTGACGCCGCAGAGGCATTCCATCTGGTGCAGGTTCATCAACTGGCGGATGCGGGAGTCGACTTTCTTCTGGCGGCAACCCTTCCGGTCGTTGACGAGGCCTGCGGTATCGCACGGGCCATGCAAACCACCGGGCTTCCGTACATCATCAGCTTCGTGATCAATCGCCGGGGCCGCATTTTAGACGGGCAGTCCCTGGAACAGGCTTTCCAAAAGATCGACGCGGTTTGCAACCGGCCGCCGCTCGGTTACATGATCAACTGCGCCTATCCGTCCTTTCTTCGAGCACACGAGCAACCCCGGAAAGTGCTGGCTCGCCTGATCGGCTTTCAGGCCAATGCCTCGTCGTGCGATCATGCGAAACTGGACGGAAGCGAACTGCTTCAGGCCGATGCGCTCGATGATTGGGGTGACCGGATGATCCTTTTGAACCGGCGCCATGGCATCAAGATACTGGGCGGTTGCTGCGGAACCGGCCCGGCTCATCTAAAATATCTCATTCATCGTTACCGAGAATCTTCGTGACAAGGGCAAGATCGGACAGATGAACATCTTTACTTACGGATCACTCATGTTCGAACGGGTGTGGACCGTCGTGGTAGCCGGCACTTACCGGAAAACCAATGCGCGGCTTTTCGGCTATCGGCGCCGACAAATCAGAGGAGAGGCCTACCCGGCTCTTGTCCCGGGCATGATGGACGAACAGGTCGACGGTGTGGTCTACCTGGACGTCGGGCCACGCGACGCTGTGCGGTTAGACCGCTTTGAAGGTGCCTATTACAGCAAGAAAAAAGAGTTCTGCTCACTTCCGGACGGCAGCCGAATTTCGGCATGGGTCTACGTTTTTAAAGAAAGATTCGCGGATCTTGTGGAGCCCCAAACTTGGGATCCCGAGTGGTTCGAAAAAGAAGGGATTCACGCCTTTATGGCGGCCTATCAGGGATACCGATGGATCGATGAAGCCGCAGACGCACCGGAATCTTGAGTTCGGTACCGAACCGGTCGCCGTCTACCAGGGCAACCGCGGGAACAGCCACCGGCTCTCGTTGGGGGGGGCAATGCGGGGAATGGCGCTGAAAAAAACCGTCGAATTGACAAATGCCGGTGGGTCGAATAGTAAATTGTTAATCGGTCTTGAACCAGCCTCGAAATGCCGGTTAGGCTGATCTTTTTAAATCGAGACCCAAAAAGAGTGTAAGGAACAAATCCAATGAAAAAATCCCTGGGTGCCAAAACACTGGTGTTTCCCACGCCGGTATGGATCGTGGGGACCTATGACAAAGACGGCCGGCCCAACGGCATGACGGCCGCCTGGGGCGGAATCTGCTGCTCCAAGCCTCCTTGTGTTTACGTGGCCCTCCAGAAGCCGCGCTACAGTTACGCCAACATCGTGGAGCGGCAGGCTTACACGCTGAACGTCCCCTCGGAGAAATTCGTCCGTGAGGCGGATTACTTCGGGATGGTCAGCGGTCGAACGACCGACAAATTTGCCGCTACGGGTCTGACCGCCGTGAGGAGCGATATTGTTGACGCTCCCTACATCGCCGAATTTCCGCTGATCCTGGAATGCAAACTCATTCAGACAGTGGAAATCGGTATCCACACCCAATTTATCGGCGAAATCATGGATGTCAAAGTCGAAGACGCGGTTGTCGACGACAACGGCCTGCCGGACATTGAAAAAGTGGCGCCGATTATTTTCGGCCCGGAGATCCGCTCTTACCACGGAATCGGCCGCTACCTGGGCCGGGCGTTTGAAATCGGTAAAAAAATCTGACTGGAAGTCGACCGGAGGCTGTTTTGGATTTCACCCCGCTCTTTCATCCCAAAACCATCGCCGTACTGGGCGTGTCGCTGACCAATGACCGCCACCCGGCCAATGTCATCTACAACAAAATTCACTTGCGGTATCCCGTGAAAGTCTACCCGGTCAATCCCCGCGGCGGGCAGTTCCAGAGGGACAGGGTCTACGCCGACATCGCCGATATCCCGGCCCGCATCGACCTGGCGGTGGTCGCGGCCCGTGCCGAATTCGTGCCGGATATCCTCGAGCGCTGCATCAAAAGCGATGTCGGCGGGGCCGTGATCATTTCGGGCGGATTTGCCGAAAGCGGGCGGGCAGATCTGCAGGAGCGACTGGTCACCCTGGCACGGACAGCTGACTTTCCCTTCATTGGGCCCAACTGCCTGGGGATCTACGCACCGACCCGCTTCGACACTTTCTTCCTGCCCGGAGAGCGCCTGGTGCGTCCCGATCCCGGACCGGTCGCCATCGTCAGCCAGAGCGGCGGTGTGCTGGTGGATCAGATGGTCAAGTTCGCCGATCAGGGGGTCGGGCTGTCTCTGGCGGTGAGCATCGGCAACAAGGCCCTTATCCGTGAGCTGGACATGCTGGCTTACCTGTCCGAAGATCCCACGACCCGCGTGATTGCCTTCTACGTGGAGGGCTTTGACAAAAATGAGGGCCGGCGTTTCGTCCAGGCTGCCGCAAGCGTTCCCAAACCGATCATCGTGCTCAAGTCCGGCAAAAGCATCGAGGGCCGGCGAGCGGCCTCCAGCCACACCGCCTCCCTGGCCGGCGACCACAGAGTCTTCTCCTCCGTCCTGGCCCAGCACGGTATCGTGGAAGCCGAAAACGAGTTCGAGATGGTGTCTTTCTGCGAGTCCCTCAGCTGTTACCGCCAGAAGATCCAGGGTCGGGTCGGCATCATCACCGTCAGCGGTGGGCACGGTGTTCTCGTCACCGATATCTGCGCCGCCAGGGGACTGGCCGTTCCTCAACTGTCCAAAGATACCCGGCACAAGATACTGGAGAACCTGTCTGCGAGCGTTCAGGGGATCGCCTCCCTCGAAAACCCCGTCGATTTGACCGGCAGTGCCCGGGATGATGATTTTGTCGCTGCCGCCAACGGACTAAGTCAGGCTTCGGAGGTCGATTGCGTGATCTTGCTGCTACTGCCTTACTCTCCCGGGATCAGCTCTGATCTCGGGGCGCGGTTGAGCCACGTGTTCCGGCGCGAGGACAAACCACTGGTGGCTTACGTGCCCCATCAGGAAAAATACCGGATGTTGATCGAGGGCTTTGAACTGAACAACGTCCCGGTCTCATCTTCCATCGATGGCGCAGTGCTGATGATCGAGGCCCTGAGGAGGTGCCGGACATGCTGAATCAGAATATGCGGGACATCATCCGCCGTGCCAAAAGTTACGGCTGGGTACTGGAACCGGAAGCCAAGCGGCTGCTCTCTTTGGGTGAAATTCGCGTGCCCGATTTCCGCTGGACGGCCACTCTGCCCGAAGCCCTTGCCGCGGCTGAGGACGTCGGCTACCCGTTGGTGGTCAAGATCGTCTCTCCGGCCATCGTCCATAAATCCGAGGTCAACGGCGTGGCCGTCGGCCTCGAAGATGCGGATGCATTGACCGATGTCTTTCGTGGTTTCAGCAAATTGGAGGGATTTGCCGGAGTCTTGATCGAGCCGCTGATCTCCGGAGTCGAGCTGATCATCGGTGCGAAAATCGACTACCAGTTCGGCCCGATCATATTGCTGGGCATCGGCGGCACCGGAGTGGAAATCTATCAGGACATCGCCTTGAGAATGGCCCCACTTTCGGACAGCGATGTCTCTTCAATGGTGGAAAGCCTCAAGGGCGCTAAACTTCTAAGAGGGTATCGCGGCGCGGAGCCGATCGACATGTCGGCCTTGATACGCCTGGTTCATCATTTTTCAGTCTTGGTCATGGACCTCGCAGACCACATCGACACGATCGATCTCAACCCTGTCAAGTGCACCGGTACAACATGTGTCGTGGTCGATGCCCGCATCATGCTGGCCGAAGCCGCCATTCCCATCGAATCGATTTGAAATAACGGCCAGCATGCTTTCCAATTCGAGTGAATTTCTATTCAAGCCGTTAACGCCACTCAGCAGCAAACGCCACTTCATGCCGCTGTCACGACGTTTTTTCTGCAGGATCTTTATGGCATTTCTATTAGAACCACTCACATTTTGGAATAATTCCCGCCCATTCGTCTGGTTTCGGTCATAAGCGCTGATTATAATATCGAAGTCCATGAGTTGCATTAAGGTCCAGGCGTCTTTGGCCGAATTTACGGCAAACAAATCGCAATCGGTTTCCATGATTCGGGAATGAATAACGTCCCAGATGGGCTCTTCATTGTGAACCAATAGAACACGATATCCTTCGAATTTATAGG
>JARFQH010000149.1 GCA_029287875.1 Desulfobacteraceae bacterium
CGACAATCAGCAACACCTGCCGGCATTGCGGGCAGGTGTACAGCAATTTCTCGATGCTGTATTCCGCAGCGCACCCCAGGCAGTGGTAGACGGGATCACCGGAGGGTTGCGGCAGAATGTAAGGACGAATGTCTTCGGGAATGTCTTCTATTCTCAAGATTTTATGACTTCCATGCCGCCCATATGGGGTCGCAGCGCCTCGGGTATGACCACACTGCCGTCGGCCTGCTGATAATTTTCCAAAATCGCTGCAACGGTCCGCCCCACCGCGAGCCCGGAACCGTTAAGGGTATGAACGAGCTCCGTGCCTTTTTTCCCCTTTCGCCGGAAACGGATGTTGGCCCGCCGTGCCTGAAAGCTCTCACAATTGGAACAAGACGAGATCTCGCGGTAGGCGTCTTGACCCGGCATCCAGACTTCGAGGTCGTAGGTCTTGGCAGCGGAGAACCCCATGTCGCCGGTGCAAAGTGAAACAACTCGATAGGGCAACCCAAGGCGCTGGAGAACGGTCTCGGCATTGGTCAGCATTTTTTCGAGTTCATCATAGGACACCTCCGGTTGTGTCAATTTCACCATTTCGACTTTGTTGAACTGATGCTGTCGGATTAGTCCTCTGGTATCCTTACCGTATGAACCGGCCTCGGATCGGAAGCAGGGGGTGACGGCCGTGTAATAAATCGGCAAAAGGCCTTCATCCAGCACTTCTCCCTGGTGCAGGTTGGTAAGCGGTACTTCGGCGGTCGGTATCATAAAGTAGTCCCAGCCCTCGAGCTTGAAGAGATCCTGTTCGAATTTCGGCAGTTGCCCGGTGTTGGTCATACTCTGTCGGTTGACGGCAAAAGGCGGCAGGACCTCAGTGTAGCCATGCTCGGAGATATGAATGTCTAACATGAAATTGATCAAGGCCCTTTCAAGATGGGCCCCGACGCCGAGGTACAGGGGAAAGCGAGCGCCTGTTATCTTGGCAGCACGCTCGAAGTCGAGGATACCGAGTCTTGTCCCTATATCCCAATGGGCTTGAGCGTCATATTCGAAGTGAGGTGATATCCCCACCTGTTTGACAAGTGAGTTGTCGGCGGTATCCTTGCCGAGCGGAACTGAGGCATGCGGTATGTTCGGAATTTCGAGCAGAATCTTGTCGAGTGTTTCTTGGTGCACCGCCAAGTCTTGTTCGAGTATTTTTATTTTGGCTGACACTGCGCGCATTTGCTCTACGAGAGCCTTTGCATCTTCACCGTCTTTCTTCAAATCGGCAATCTGATCGGACACTCGGTTGCGCTGGTGACGCAGTTCTTCGAGTTCAACAAGAACGCCGCGCCGAAGATCATCGGCCATTTGGAACGCACTGATATCGAGTTCCGAGTGTCGCGCCCTCAGTGCCCGCTCGACATCGGATAAATTCTGCCTGACAAACTTGATTTCCAACATATTGGCCCTATATTAAATGTTGTTTTTTCGGTATGTTCTTGTTTAAAAGGAGGCCGTTTGCTACGATTTGAATTCGAAAATCTATAATATGGCAGTGGTTATGAATCGCATGATTGGGCAGGTTTGGAGACCGGCTATCCGTTGCCGTCGGATATCCGGCCGCAATCGGTAAATAATTATAAATTTCTAACATGATGATACAGATTAGTCAATGATGAATACAGGTTGACGCATTTCGGGGGTGGCTTTTAACCAATGAAATTCCGGCGAGGGAATACCAGTTATGGAAGAGATCCAGAAAACAAAGGCTGATATCAGAAAAGAGATCGCCGCAGTGATCGGCAAACTGTCCGTGGACGAGCTGGCTGAAAAAACAAGTTTGATTGAAAACCGCCTTTTTGATTTCGCCAATTTTCTCGAGGCCAAGATTGCCCTGCTGTACATTGATAATCAAAACGAGGTAAAGTCCGCAGGAATTATCCGGCGTACTTTCGACCAAAACAAGATCGTCGTACTTCCTCTGGTTAAAACCGACACCAAGAAATTCAAGCTGTTTAAAATCGACGACTTCGCAAAAGACGTGAAACCCGGCCAAAACGGCATCCTGCAACCGGACCCGGGAAAGTGCCGCACCGTGCCGATCGACTGCATCGATATCGCCATCATACCGGGTGTTGCTTTCGACGAAAAAGGCGGGAGAATTGGATCGGGAGACGGATTTTATGACCGTCTCATCCCGCACCTGCCGGTTACAACCCGCAAGGTTGCTCTGGCCCTGGACTATCAAATCATTCCCCAAGTACCAATTGAATCCCACGATAAGCACGTGGACATCATCATTACCGACAAACGCATCATCTACAAAATATGACTTATTGACGCAAATTGTCGAAAATGATAGAAAAAGAACCAGATTTCTGTTTTAAGGCGGCGATGTAAAACACTTATTGCCGTAAGCGACTCCTGATGGTTTTTTCCGGATGACGTGCATGATAGAGAAAGAATCGACAAAATTCGATCGCCAGCGCGAAGAAATGGTCAAACGCCAGATCGAAACCCGCGGTATCACCGATCAGAGAGTCCTCGCGGCTATGCGCAAGGTACCCCGCCATCTATTTGTCAGTGAAGCTTTGAGAGATCAGGCTTACGGTGATTTTCCCCTTCCTATCGGGGACCAGCAGACCATATCGCAACCGTACATCGTTGCCGAAATGACCCAAGCGCTTCAGCTTTCGGAAAACGACCGGGTGCTTGAAATCGGGACTGGATCGGGTTACCAGGCCGCCATCCTGGCGGAAATCGTCTATCGGGTCTACACCATCGAGCGCATCCATTCACTTCTGATAAAAGCCCGTCGGATTTTCGACCACCTCCGATATCACAACATTATCACCCGCTTCGGTGACGGTACCGTCGGCTGGCTGGAAGAAAGTCCCTTCGACGCCATCATCGTCACCGCCGGTGCCCCGCGCATTCCCGATTCTCTGATCGACCAGCTGGCCGAAAATGGACGAATGGTGGTTCCGGTCGGTGATCAGCACTCACAGGAATTGGTTAAAACATTAAAAAACCAAGACGGAATTCATCGTAGCAATCTCGGCGGCTGTCGATTTGTCAAACTGGTCGGTGAAAAAGGTTGGAGCGACCGCTGAATGTTGCGCAAACTCTACGACTGGGTTCTGCATTGGGCTGAAACCCCCTACGGTTCATGGGCGCTTTTCCTGCTCGCTTTTAGCGAGTCTTCCTTTTTTCCGATTCCACCGGATGTCCTGCTGATTGCCCTCGCGGTTGCGATTCCTCGCAAGTCATTGAAATTCGCCCTTA